>JBOFUD010000088.1:0-12045 GCA_051652385.1 Flavobacterium sp. | reverse complement strand
TAATCAAATGATTAATAAAAAATAATACAACAATACTTAACGTTTTAACTTTAGAAAGTTCAAGACATCAGGAATAATCGACATCACTTTCTTTTGAGAAAAAACCAAAATGAAAATCAAAAAAATAATCCTCACCGCTTTCATGACCGTACTTATTATATACGTAGTGTCATTGGCAGTGCTCTTGCTTTCAAGCGGGGGGCCTAGTGATTATTGGGTGGCTTTTAATCCGTTGTACCAGCATGAAACTTGGGTATTTGTATTTAGTTATTCTTTAGGTAATTGGGGATATTTAGTCATGACGTTACTATGGTTCATGCTTTATGCTGCCATTTACCAAATGGTTGACAACACTTTTTTTGACAAATAAGCATTCTATGCTAGCAATAACAAAAAGCTTTTCCCGCAATGGAGAAGCTTTTTTGGTGATGAGTTACAGTATATTCTTGTCAGCATACTGAAGCGCAAAATATTTTTCTATAGCCTTTGCCATTAATGTACTATTCAACTCGAGTACCTCTTTGTGTATATCCCAACCTGCAATCAATTCGTCATCGTTTGTATCTATGGCTTGCCCTTCGAGCTTTCTGCAATGAATATCGCTCAACAAAATGGCCTTACAAGAGTAATAATTTAGATAATACGCCTCTATGAAAGACCAATAATCGGTTAAAAGATAGTTCATGCCTATAATTATCTAGTTTGTAACATATTAAGTAATTACCTATAAAAGCAATTCGATAAATTATAATTTTTTTAAATTCGAATCAAAAAGTTTGTCTACTTTTAAAAAAAACTCATCATGATAAATGTAACATGCGCAATCATAATGATAAACAATAAAATCCTTGTTACCCAGAGAAGTGAACAAATGAAATCACCTTTGAAGTGGGAATTCCCTGGTGGTAAATTAGAGCCTGGTGAGAACGCAATAGATTGTATAAAAAGAGAAATTAAGGAAGAAATCAATATTGAAATAGAAATTGTAAGAGAATTATCAAATAGTATTTATAATTATGGAACTTTCACCATTAATTTGATTCCATTTCTATCAAAATATGTGTCAGGAGAAATTATTTTAGCCGAACATAATGATTATAAACTACTTGATAAACCAGAACTTTTGCATTTAGATTGGGCTGAAGCTGATGTACCGATTGTTGAAGAATTTTTAAATCTACAACTATGAATCAAGGATTATATGAAGAATTAGTTACCAAACTGATTACTGGCAAGTTAAACGAATTAAGTAAAGATACTTTTCAGATAAAGAAAACTTCAATTGACAAAGCAGAAGCCGCTCATTTATTGTCACAACATATCGGCAAAACAATAAAGCAAGCTTTTAATTTAATTAAAGGTGACGACGTACTGGAAAATCAAATTGAAATCGCTAACAAAATCATTTTATTCTTAAAAGAAGAATTAAAAAGAGAAGAGTTTGAAAATGATTTATTAGAAACTGAAGGTAAAATATTGAAAGCTGTATTTACCAAAGTTGACAGTCATTTTACAGATCTAGATTTGCACCTAAAAGAAATTACACCGTACACAAGATTAATCCACAGTGAGCTTTTTACAGGTGGAAATTCAGGTACAACACTAGAAAGTGAATTGCGAAAAGAAATTTTATCATCGGATGAAATTGATTTACTCGTTTCATTCATTAAATGGAAAGGAATACGAATTCTTGAAAGAGAACTAAAAGAATTTACTGAAAGAGGAGGCAAACTGAGGGTAATTACCACAACTTATATTGGAGCGACAGACGCAAAAGCAGTGGAGTTTTTAGCTTCATTAAAAAATACCGAAGTGAAGGTTTCTTACAACACAGGGAATGAAAGACTACATGCCAAAGCATATTTGTTCCAAAGAAACACGGGTTTTCATACGGGGTACATTGGGTCATCCAACTTTTCTCGTTCTGCTTTGACCGATGGATTAGAATGGAATTTAAAAGTTACTACTAAAGAAGTTGGTCATATCATTGACAAGTTCAAGAAAACATTCGAATCCTATTGGCAAAATTCTGAGTTTGAATTATATGATAAAAATATTCATTCCGTAAAACTAGTAGAAGCTTTAAAACAAGGGAAATTTTCAAAGGAATATAGTTTTACTACTTCTTATTTTGATATAAAACCTTTTCATTATCAAAGTGAAATTCTTGAGAAATTGGAGGTCGAAAGATCGGTACACCATCGAAATAGAAATCTTTTGGTGGCCGCTACTGGAACTGGAAAAACAGTTATTTCTGCTTTTGATTATAAAAACTTTAGAAATAATAATAAATCCTCAAAATTACTTTTTGTCGCTCATCGAAAAGAAATTTTACAGCAAGCCAAAGCCACTTTTCAAGGAGTTTTAAAAGACAATAATTTTGGGGATTTATGGGTTGACGGATTGGAACCCAATTCAAATGAATATGTTTTTGCTTCGGTTAAAACTTTGAATAATCGACTTAAAGAAATTAAACTTTCACCAGATTATTATGATTTCATCATAGTTGATGAAGTACATCATATCTCAGCCGCAACCTATCGACCAATAATTAATTACTTCAAGCCAAAAGTGCTTTTAGGATTAACAGCTACCCCTGAAAGAATGGATGGTGAAGATATTTTGGAGGATTTTTGCAATCGTATTGCCGCTGAAATAAGACTTCCAGAAGCACTAAACAAAAAATTATTATGTCCGTTTCAATATTTTGGGATAACAGATAGTATTGACTTAACGAACGTTAAATGGGAAAAAGGAAAATATGTAGCCAGTGAATTGACAAGTTTGTACACAAAAAATGATGTGCGTGTTGGGCAAATAATTTCAAATCTTGAAAAATATACAACCGATTTAAATGATGTTAGGGCAATTGGATTTTGCGTAACTGTTGAGCATGCAATTTTCATGACTGAAAAATTCAACTTAGCAGGCTTAAAAGCAGAATGTTTAACAAGTAAAAATTCAAATGAAAGAGAAAAAATTCGGGCACAATTCAAGAAAAAAGAATTCAATTACCTATTTGTAGTTGATATTTTCAATGAAGGTGTTGATATTCCAGAAATTGATACTGTTTTATTTTTAAGACCAACTGAAAGTTTAACGGTTTTTCTTCAACAATTAGGACGTGGTTTGCGTCTAGCAGAAGGAAAAGATTGTTTGACCGTTTTGGATTTTGTTGGAAATTCAAGACCAGAATACGATTTCGAAAGTAAGTTTAGAGCATTGATTGGAAAAACAACCACCTCTGTTCTAAAAGAAATTGAACATGATTTTCCTCATTTACCTTTAGGATGCTCCGTTATTTTAGAAAAGAAAGCAAAAGAAACTATTTTAGAAAATATCAAAAAAGCAACATCGCTGAATGTAAATCAATTGATAGCAAAGATTAGAAATTTCCAACATCAAACGACGTTGCCATTAACATTAGAGAATTTCATCAGCTTAAATCATTTGTCGATTGAAACTATTTACAAAAAAGACAGTTGGTCTAGATTATGTCAAAAAGCAGGAGTGATTGATGATTTTGAACCCATCAACGAAAAACAAATGTATTCAGCCATTGGTAAAAAGTGGTTGTCTACAAATTCAACGAGCTATTTCAATTTCATCTTACAAATAGCAAAACAAAACTTCAACATTCGCATCAATGATTTTAGTGAAAATGAAAAAATAATGTTATTAATGCTTCATTACGATGTTTGGCAAAATGCCGGAGGTTTTGATTCGTTAGAAAAAAGTATCAATCAAATTGGAAAAAACAAAACGCTTGTTAAAGAAATTATAGAAATCTTAGAACTATTAATTGATAGAATAGGTTTTAAAGAAATTGACAGTGTACTTCCTTATGAACAGCCATTAAAATTGCATGCTCGATATACAAGAGACCAAATATTAGTTGCTTTTGGGCTTAGCACATTTGATAAAAAATCTTCCAACCGAGAAGGAGCGGCCGAAAATAAAAAGTTAAACACTGAAATTCTTTTCATCAATTTAATTAAATCTGAGGAGAATTTTTCTCCAACAACGATGTATGATGATTATGCAATCAGTGAAACATTATTTCATTGGCAATCACACAATGCTTATGGTCCAGAAACAGGCAAAGGCTTATCATACATAAATCATGCAGAATTGAATAAAAAAGTACTTCTTTTTGTCAGAGAAAAAGCAAATGACGAAAACGGAAATACTCTTGGTTATGTTTTTATAGGTGAAGCCAATTTTAAAGAAACTGAAGGTTCAAAACCAATGAGTATTCAATGGGAATTGAATGAACCCATGCCAAATTATTTATGGAAAGAGTCTGCTAAAATGTCTATCGGTTAGAAACAGCGACTGTTAAGGTTTTCCTACTGTCCCAACCCCCAACTTGCTATTTTGTTCTAAAAAAAGTACTTTTATGCTAAAACAAGGACCTTTGAGACCCTACCTACAGAAAAGTATTGCTTTGGCGCGCCAGATTCTTCCCGGAGTGGTGCTTGTGGTGTTGCTTTTGATATTGCTAATACACTTACCTTTTGTGCAACGCTTCGCCAAAAATCAGGCGGTTGCTTATTTGCAAGCAAAAATCAAAACTTCTGTCCAAATCGACACGTTTTCGTTTGGTTTATTTCAGCCGATACGAATAAAAGGGTTGTTTTTGGCTGACCAAAAAATGGATACTTTGTTCGCAGGTCAACAGATCATAGTCGATGTAAAGCTATTCGATTTACTGAGCAATAAACTAACGCTCAACACTATTGATTTACAGGGAATTACTGCCAAAATTGACAAAAACGCAAAAGGTAACTACAATTTTGATTACCTACTCAACGCTTTTGAAAACCAAGAAACAAAGACAAAACCCTCTACTTCATCTCTGGCGATTGTTTTGAATAAAATGAATTTCAATGAAATCCGTTTGCTGTACCAAGATGCCAAAGATCCGATGCAAGCAATGGTGAAAATCAAACATTTTGACACGCAATTTCAAACTTTCGATCTAGAAAATCAAATACTAGCGATTCCGAAAATCAATTTGGTAGGATGCACCGTAACCTTTGATCACACCGTGGCGACGTATCCAAATCAACCCGCCGTTAATGCGATTCCCTCACCTCCTGCACGTCCATGGAAAATTAATTTGAGAGAAATTGACCTTCGTAAAATTCAGTTGGACTATGCTGAAAATTCGCAAAAAACAAAAGGGCATGTTTCCTTTAAACGTTGGTACACCAAATTGGATTTGATTGATCTCACGAATGAATTGGTGGTGATACGAAAAATTCAATTTGACAATTTACGTGGCGCTGTTTCTTTTGGAAAGATCACTAAAATAGCCGCTCCAAAAACACATACTCCTGCTGCAGCTCCCAATAAATGGGAGGTAAAAATACAACAAACTGAAGTAGCTCAACTGTATTTTCAATGGGATGACCACAATGTTGCCCCCCTTCCCAAAGGCATCGATTTTAATCATTTGCAATGGAACAAAGCCCATTTCAAAGCAGTTAATTTCCATTACACGCCCGAGTCTATTGCTGCAAATATTGTTTCGTTTGCCGGAAAAGAACGTAGCGGCTTACAAATTGATTCTTTGCATACCGATTTTTTCTATGGCCCAAGAAACAGCTATTTAAAAAATTTGTACCTAAAAACACCGCAAACACTGCTACGCAATCAAGTACACTTAGGCTATCCTTCCTTGGATATAATGACTGAGAATCCGAGTGAAATAAGTGTAAAAGTCAAGGTAAGCGAGAGCCGATTAGGGTATAAAGATGTCATGATTCTTGCGCCTCAATTGGCAACTATTAACCCGTTTGCTACTAATCCGAACGGTTTTTTACTGCTGAATACTACGATTACCGGAAAATTGAAACGTCTTGAAATTCCAAATCTAGAACTCAGCGGTATTGGAAAAACAAAACTAAAAGCCAACGGACGCATCATTGGTTTACCTGAGGTTGACAAAGCAAAATTTGATATTACTCTTCAAAATTTTGAGACAAGCGCTCAGGATATCACTCAATTTGCTCCAAAAGGAAGCCTTCCAAAAACCATTTCTTTGCCTAAACAACTTAGCGGCAAAGCTACTTTTAAAGGAAGCTTCAATTCATTTTTTACAGATGTTTCGCTCCAAAGTAGTTTTGGGCAGGCTAAAGTAAAAGCCACTGTTGACCTACGTCAAAAAAACACTATGCGCTATGATGCTCAAGCCGAATTGGTTCGTTTTGATTTGGGGCGCATGCTACAAAATGCGGCATTGGGAAAGATTTCGGCCAAGACCAATGTAAAAGGAATAGGATTAGATCCGAAAACGGCATTAGTTAAGACTGCAGGTAGCGTTTCAAGCGTGACGTTACAAAACTACGTGTATCAAAATGTAACCTTTTTTGCAACTACCAACAAGGGAACTTTTTATACGCAATTAAAAACAAACGATCCCAATTTAAAACTCAACCTAGAGGGGCGAGGAAAATGGAAAGGAGAGCTGCCAGAAGCTGAAGTAAAACTCCATATTGATATTGCAGATTTAGAAAAATTAAACCTTCATGCAGGTCCATTAAAATTAAAAGGTGATTTGGATGCTTCTCTTCTATCGTCTGATTGGAATCATTTGAACGGATCATTATTGGCTCATGAACTGGTAATTACGAATGAAAAAGGTAGTTTCCCTGCCGATTCCATTCAGATCAAAGCCATAAGTACTGCTAAAGAATCACAATTTTATTTTTCTTCGGGATTCATGGATGCTTCGGTTACAGGAGTCTTTCAATGGGCACAACTAGCGGCTTCTTTCGAAAATTCTAGGAACGTTTATTTTAATGCTGATTCTAAATTCAAGAAAAACAAAATAGCGCCGCAGCAAATATCCTTTAGTTTACTGACCAAAGAAAGTCCCCTTTTTGCACAATTGCTGCCTAATGTAAAAGAATTGGCGCCCATAGTGGCTTCGGGTAGCTACAACTCACCAAACGATTCTTTGATAATGCACATCAAAATACCAAAATTGGTGTACAACGATCAGGAAGTTACCAATACCACTTTTGACATAAAAACTGCCGACAATGCAGTGCAGTACCAACTTTTCGTCGATAATTTTCAAAATCCTCAAATGCAGTTGCCGTTTACACTTTTATCAGGTAAAGTGATGCAAAACAAAATTGATTATACCTTGCAGCTCAAGGATATCAGCGACAAAGAACGGTATAACTTATCAGGGACTATTCAAAAAGTACGAGACAACCTTCTTTTTAACTTAGATCCTAAATCGCTTGTCTTGAATTATGACAATTGGAAGCTGCTTGAAAGCAATCTTATTCGTTTGTCGCCTCAGGGGCTTACTGTTTTGGATTTTAAATTAGAAAATAGAGAAAGTAGCGTTACTATGCAATCCGATTCGCAAGAGCCAAACGCTCCCCTTGCGATTACTTTTAAAAATTTCGATATCCAAACAATTACTAATCTAGTCGAAAAGGACGATTATCAAATGAGCGGAAAAATTAATGGCGCGACAATAATTAAAGGCGGAATAACGCAACCTTTATTTACATCGGATATAAAAATTGATGCGTTTGCCTTTAAGAAAGATACTGTTGGAGACATTTCTATTCAGGTTAAGAATGAAAATGAAAACAAGTATGCAGCAAAAGTGGTGTTATCAGGACAAGATAATTCAGCAAATTTAGAAGGAAATTACGAAAGTAAAACTGGTAATTATGATTTAAAATTGGTCATTGACACCTTGAATATCAAAAGTATTCAAGGATTTTCTTTGGGTCAGTTAGAGAACAGCATTGGATTTTTGTCTGGCAATTTTGAAACTACTCGCAATAATGCCCCGGCGATTTGGAATGGAAAACTACAATTCAATCAAGTGGGCTTCAAAGTCAAGCAACTTAATGCCTCTTTTGATGCTCTCAATGATGCCATTACTTTTGACTCAAATAGCATCAATCTTAAGCGTTTGACACTGAAGGACGAGCGCGGTAATACACTGGTTGTTGATGGAAAAATTACTACCAATGCAGGACAAAAAATGGCGCTGAATATTGCCATTGATGCTGATGACTTTAGAGCAATAAATTCGCAGGCAAGCGACAACGATTTGTTTTATGGAGAATTATTTTTGAATAATCATATTACCATCACAGGAGCTGTAAAAAATCCAAAAATAGAGGGTAAAATTAATGTCAATAAGGAAACAAATTTTACCATTGTGGTACCGCAGTCGGATCCGTCTATTTCCGATCGCGAGGGTATTGTTGAATTTGTTGATCAAGATCATCCAATCATTGTTACAACAACAACTGATTCAAAGGAAAGTAACCAAAGTGACATCACGGGCATCAATGCTTCGCTGGATATTACCGTTGATAAAGAAGCCGAATTGACCCTTATCATCGACAAGGCCTCAGGCGATTACGTCAAAGTGAAAGGGCAGGCTAATTTGAACGGTGGAATTGATGCCTCCGGAAAAACGAGTTTGACTGGCAAGTACGAAGTAGCTGAAGGGATATACGAAATGACGTTTAGCGGTATTAAAAGAAAATTTGATATCAAAAAAGGGAGTTATATTTTATGGAAAGGAGAACCGAGCGATGCCGATATCAACATAGTGGCTGTCTACAAAACATCAACAGCGCCAATCGATTTAGTTCTTGATCAAATAAATGGTTTTTCGGATGCTGAAAAAGCTACTTTCAAAGAAAAAATTCCGTTTGAAACCGAGTTAAAAATGACGGGGCAATTATTGAAACCTGAAATTTCATTTGATATCATTTTACCCGAAAACAATACCGTTTCTGCAAATGTGATCAGTACTACCAAAAGTAGACTACAACAATTGCGGCAAGAACCCAATAATATGAATAAACAAGTATTTGCCTTACTAGTTTTAGGTAATTTCATGGGCGATAATCCTTTGGCGAGTGAATCTGGTTTTTCAGCAGAATCTTTGGCTAGAGGCAGTGCCAGTAAAATACTATCGAACCAATTGAATAATTTGGCTAGCGACTTGATTAAAGGGGTTGAACTAAATTTTGATTTGCAAGCCACCGAGGATTATTCCTCAGGTAAAAAAAATGATAGAACTGACTTGAATGTAGGCATTACAAAAAAACTATTTAATGAACACCTCAAAGTAACCGTTGGCAGTAGTTTTGAATTGGAAGGAAGTCAACAAGTCAATGAAAAATCATCAAACATTGCGGGAGATGTAAGCATAGATTATCAAATTAGTAAGGATGGCCGCTACAAATTAAGAGGTTATCGGGTCAATAAATACCAAGTTGCCCTTCAAGGTGAAGTAATAGAAACTGGAATTTCATTCGTTATTACAATGGATTACAATAAATTTAAAGAACTGTTTCAAAAAAGCAAGTAGCATTCCAAGTCCTTAAGTAACTCCAAAAAATCATGCGTACCCTAAAACGATCGTTGCTGTTTTTAATTTTAGTACTACAAAGTTGCTCCCCAACTAAAAATGTGGCAGTAGGAACCTATTTGTACACCGGAACAAAAATTGTTGTAATTGGCGAAATGACTCAACAACAAAAAAAAAAATTAGCCGCCGAATTAAAGGACTTAACTCGTCCGATACCCAACAAATCACTAGTAGGGTTGTACCCAAAAATAGCGATATACAATTGGGCCGGGATTCCAAAAAAAGAAAAAGGACTACGCCATTGGATGCGAACCAAAGCAGGCGAAGCTCCAGTATTGAGCACCAAATTAGACCCTGAATACAATCGATTAGTTTTGCAAAATTATCTTGAAAATAACGGATATTTCAATTGCAAAACAGACGCCGATACAATCATCAAGGGCAAAACAATTCAAGCCATCTATACCGTTACGCCCCGTAATGCCTTTAAAATTAAAAATATTGTATTTCCCTCGGATACTTCGGCTCTTTCCCAAGCCATTGTGGGAACTTCCAAACGATGCCTCTTAAAAATCGGTAGTTCCTATAGCTTCGAAACAGTAAAAGCAGAACGTATTCGAATTGATGAACGGTTAAAAGAAAAGGGGTTTTACTTTTTTAGTCCCGACTATTTAAAAATACAAATAGATACAACGGTAGGTGCATCAGCCGTTGATTTGCTTTTAAAAACAAAAGACGAAACACCACAAAAAGCAAAAAAAATCTATAAAATTAATGATATTGTGGTATATCCTGATTACACAGCCATACCTGATTCGATTGCTTTAGCCAAGAATGACGTTCAATATTACAAAGATTTTATCCTCGTCCATAATGATTCTATGTTCAAACCTATCGTTTTTGATCGCTCCATCTTCTTTAAAAAAAACGAGGTCTACAATCGTGCCAATCAAAATTTATCGCTGAATCGATTAATCAATTTAGGAACTTTCAAAATGGTACGAAACGAATTTAAACCCTCCGTAAAAAAGGGCAATTTTTTGGATGCTCATTATTACTTATCGCCTGCAGAAAAAAAATCTCTTCGCTTTGAACTTACAGCCAAAAGTAATTCAGCGAATTATCAGGGAACTGAGTTGAATGTTAATTGGAGCAATCGGAATACCTTTAAAGGAGCCGAATTACTATCAATTGCAATTTTTGGAGGTTTTGAAACTCAAATTTCCGGTCAAAATAAAGGCTACAATGTTTACCAGATTGGTACCGAAGCTAATTTGGTTTGGCCCAGAATGATCTCGCCTATTACCTTTAAAATGACAGATCGTTTTACTCCAAAGACCAAGGCTACCTTAGGATACGAATTTCAAGACCGCCAACAATTATACACCTTGACGACATTTAAATCCCTTTTTGGTTATCAATGGAAAGAAAATGCTCGGAGAGAACATACGCTAAATGTGGGAGAAGTTATCTATGCGCGACCTCAAAATGTCACGCAATTGTACTTGAACGAAATTATACTAAACCCAACATTGGCAAAAGTGATTGAAAAACAATTACTATTTGGTCCATCGTATTCCTTCACTTACTCAAATACAGCACAAAAAAGAAAAAAAAACAACCTGTATTACAAGGGAACAATCGATGTTTCGGCAGCACTTACGGGATGGATTGCTGGAGCTAATATTTCTAGAAAAGACACCTTAAAAGTATTTGGTGTACCGGTTAGTCAATATGTGAAAATTGAAAATGAATTGCGCTATTATTGGAAGTTTTCACAATCCAGTCAATTGGCGAGCAGAATCATAATAGGTGCCGCTTTACCCTTTGGAAACTCAAAAGAAATGCCGTTTATCAAACAATTTTTTATTGGAGGCACCAATAGCATCCGAGCCTTTAGGGCACGCTCAATTGGACCTGGAAGCTATTTGGATCCAGCAGTAAATTCTGATGGATTTTTAGCTGATCAATCCGGAGATATTAAACTTGAGTTAAATACCGAATTACGAACGGATCTGTTTGGTTTTGTTAAAGGGGCCGCATTTATAGATGCTGGCAATATTTGGCTACTAAACAAAAACACAGACAAACCGCTGGCTCAATTTACTAAAAGTTTTATCAAAGAAATTGCTGTTGGCGTTGGTTTAGGCTTACGATTTGATTTTAATTTCTTGCTTCTCCGAACTGATTTTGCATTTCCAATTCGTAAACCTTTTTTACCTGAAGGAAACCGATGGGTAATGGATCAGATTCGTCTCGGAAACAGTGCGTGGCGCAAGGAAAATTTGATTTTTAATTTGGCGATTGGATATCCGTTTTAATGTTTTTTTATGGCCGAAAAAAAAATAACCAAAAAGGATACGAGGAAGGCTAAAAGAGCACAAAAATTAAACGATAAACGATTCAACAATTTAATGGTTTAATGGTTTAACCCAGATTATGCATTAAAAATCTACTACAGCTGAATTACTTCACCGTTTTTATATCTTTATACGGAGTTCAGTGAATGAATTTCATCTGTTTTTGCTATAATTGTTTTGGTCAAATGTACTTTCCGATGTCTTTTTCAAAACTAAGAACTTTTTTTACGAGTGTTTATTTTTAGTAGAGTTCAAGATACGCTTCGCTTGGTTTTCCCATTTTTAAATTCAACAGCACCAGCTCATTGGTTTATATTT
>JBOFUD010000087.1:0-2208 GCA_051652385.1 Flavobacterium sp. | reverse complement strand
AATTCAGATTCGGTCATGCGAATTTTTTTTGATTTTGGCGGATAAAAAGAGTTCACTCTGTATTGAAATTGGCATCTATTTCTTAAAATTAGTGGCAAAAAAAGCGGTTTTGTTAGCAAATTTGAATGTTTTTTAAGCCCTATTTTTTTAATAACTAATTGAAAGTGAAAAGTATAAAATAAAAATGAATTTGTTAATAAAAATTGTGAATAAAACTTTGATAACTATTTTGGTTGGCTAACTTTGTGAATATGAAAATCGAACTTTACATCGCTCAGCTTTTATACCGTTACCAATGTGTAGCTGTACCAGGATTTGGTGCCTTTTTAACCGAAACTCAAGCGGCACAACTGCAAGAAAGTACCAATTCTTTTTTTCCACCCAAAAAAATGATTTCGTTTAATGCGAATCTGAAAAATAATGATGGTTTGTTGGCCAATCATATTGCACAGTCTGAAAAAACATCCTACGATTATGCGGTGAGTTTGATTCAGTTTGAGGTATTTAATTGGACAAAAAGATTAGAAACTCAAGGGGTTCTTTCTTTCAAAAACATTGGTACTTTTCGTTTGAATGCGGATGCTAACTTGGTCTTTACAGCAGAAGAAACCAACAATTACTTGACTACTTCATTTGGTTTGAGTCCGTTTGTTTCGCCAATGGTAAAAAGAGAAGTATTTGAAAAAGCGGTAGAAGCAAAAACATTGGTAGCAGAACCTGTGAGCAAACATACCCTTGTTTTGGAAACTGAAGAAGAACAAGAAACTAGAGCGCATCGCTACCCATTTTTGCGTTATGCTGCGATTTTTGTTTTGGGTCTTGGTATTACCTCAAGTGTAGGCTACAGTATCTACGAGAAACAGATTGAGAACGAAACCCTTTTGGTAGAAACTTCGGTGCAAAAAAAGGTGCAAAATAAAATTCAAGAAGCTACTTTTTTTATCGAAAGTCCCATACCATCGGTAACGCTTTCGGTGAACACGACAACTGTAAAAAAAGAAGCCGCACCGTTACGCTATCATATTATGGCTGGGGCGTATCGAAGTGAAAGTAACGCTAATAAAGAACTGAGTGGATTGAAAAAATTAGGCTACGAAGCGAAAAGAATTCCGCTGAACAAAAGTGGTCTTTATCCCGTGGTTTATGGAAGTTACGCTAGTTTTGCCGAGGCTCAAGCCGCTCAAAAAGACATTATTGAGGAACATAATCCTGATGCTTGGATTTTGATTCAAACTTTATAAAAACAGAAAAACCTATTCCATTACAAGAATAGGTTTTTTTTTGTTTCTAAAAATGCGCATTGCTGCCTTTTAGCCCCGATCGCAGCGGCATCCTTTTGTGTAGCGATAGCGAAACAAAAGATATAGCGAAGAGCGGGAACCCATGCCTACTGGAAATGCCTTTTGATTCGCTCCTGATTATTGTAATTGTTTTAACTATTGGAACTGGCTTTGAACATGCGGAGTTCTTCCCAAGTGAAGGTGTCGCCGTGTTTTTCTTTTAACGGCCCCAAGGATTCCTCTTGATAACCATAAAACGCTTGGGCTAGAGCGGTTACTTTTTCCTGGGTTAAAACCGAGTGGATGTCAATTTTTTTCTCAGCGATTAATTTGGTGAGGTGCAGCCAAACGGTTTCCTTGGTCAACATGCGCAATAGAGCAATTTCGGTTATGGATTTTTTGGCGATCCATAGTTCGTAAGTCTCTTCTACGGTAGATTTTTTTTTGGTTTTTGAGGCTTTACTTTTGGCGCTATAACGAGTTGTTTCGGTGGTTTCTTCTAGCAAATCGGTGTGGGTTTCCTGATAAGCTGCTTTCACTTTCTCGGTTTTGTCTTTAAGATAACTTTTGATGGCGGTAGAGGTTAATTTTTCTTTCGAAATCGCTTCACCCGCCACCACCGTTTGAACCAAAAGTTGGGCTTTCATTAGTTGTAAAACGGCCTTGGTTTGTAGTGCTTCTAACTGAGATAATTCTTCAAAAAAACCTTTGGCTTTTTTGCTATGCTGCGTTTCTTGAAGTTTGTAAAGGAGCGATTCGACCAAAGCATCCATGGGTTTCCAGAAATAATCGAAGGCGGCGTTGATGCGCTCCAAAATGTGATGCAAATCGACGGTTTCGGCGGCAAACAATTTTTGAAGTTGCTGAATGAATTTTGAGGCTGGTGCCAACAATTGATCCATGGTTTCGGATTGTGTGGTGGCCCATT
>JBOFUD010000086.1:0-4981 GCA_051652385.1 Flavobacterium sp. | reverse complement strand
GCCTGCGGCCATGATTATCGGGACGCTTGTGGATCCGATAGCGACTTTGCTCAATGCCAATGGCGATTTAATATCGGCCATGATGGTCACGCGTATTGTGGAAGGTAAAAAGTGGCTCTTGAAGGAAAATGAAATCAATCAAATCATAGAAAAATGAAAAAAATTAGTGTAGGATTGTTGGTACTTTTGGGAGGTATGGCACAGGCTCAAAATACAATGCAACAAAGTGAGGTGACTCGAATCGAAACCGAATTAGCATCCGATGCCATGGAAGGCCGTGGCATGTTTTCTTCAGGGATTGAAAAAGCATCTTTATTTATTGAAGGCGAATTCAAGCGTATTGGGCTCAATCTTTATAAAGAATTACCCTCTTACCGTCAAGATTTTTTGATTAAAGGTAAAAAGGCCAATAATGTAATTGGAATTCTTCCCGGGAAATCAAAACCGAACGAATATGTGATTTTTTCAGGTCATTACGATCATTTAGGTAAGATAGAATATGGAGAAGATACAATTTATAACGGAGCCAATGATGATGCTTCTGGAATTGCCGCGGTCATTTCGTTGGCGGAATTTTTTAAGCAGCAAAATGATAACGAACGCACGCTCATTTTTGTGGCTTTTACGGGTGAAGAAACCGGTGGTTATGGCGCTTCTTTTTTCTCAAATTCAATTGATGCCGATGCCGTGGTGGCCATGTTCAATATCGAAATGATTGGTACCGAAAGCAAATGGGGTAAAAACTCCGCTTACATTACCGGATTCGAACGCTCTGATTTTGGGACGATTTTGCAAAAGAATTTACTCGGTTCAGGATTTAATTTTTACCAAGATCCGTATCCTCAAGAGCAATTGTTTTACCGTTCAGATAATGCAAGATTGGCGGCTTTGGGCGTTCCTGCCCATACGATATCTACTTCCAAAATGGATGTTGAACCTAATTATCACAAGTTGAGCGACGAAGTGAGTACATTGGATATGAGTAATATGACCGAAATTATTAAGTCGATTGCCCTGAGTTCTCAAACTATAATTAGTGGAAAAGATACGCCGTCAAGAGTATTGAAAATGAAAAAATAGAAACTAAGAACACTCCCGATAAATAGAATTGTTAAAAACATGGGTGATTATAAGACTTTTTTTTCAATATTGTTAATTGAAAGTTAATTTCATAAAGAAATCTGTTTTTGTTCGTCATTACTGCAGATTTTACTAAAAACTCTGAATTAAGTTTTTATCTTTGTCAAGAATTTATTCAGCAAACAACATGTCAAACAACCGTTTTTATTTTAGCTATACTTTTTATTTCTTCTTTGAGAAGTAAGGATTGTGCTATGGTTATTTGAAGTAAAAAAAACAAATAAAACTACGATACAATCCTGATGAAAATCAGGATTTTTTTTTGACTATATGGGAACAAAAATTGGAATTCAAGGAATTAGAGGGTCATTTCATCATCAAGTGGCGCAGGATTATTTTTATCAAAACATTGAAGTGGACGAATGTTTGTCTTTTGAAGAATTGGTAGATAGTTTGTTACAAGGGAAATGCGATTTGGCGGTTATGGCTATTGAAAACTCGATCGCTGGACCAATTATTCCGAATTATGCCTTGATGGATAAAAATAATTTACACATTATTGGTGAACATTATCTGGATATTTTTCAAAACATGATGGTTTTACCGGGGCAAAACATGGAAGATATTTTAGAAGTTCATTCTCATCCTATGGCACTTTTGCAATGTATGGATTTCTTGAAAAAATATCCAAACATCAAATTGGTGGAAGATAAAGATACGGCCGAAACCGCTCGCCGAATTCATGAAAAACAACTCAAAGGAATCGCTGCCATTGCTAGTGTAGCTGCTGCAGAGCTCTATAATTTAGAAATAATTGCTCCCTCGATTCAAACGATAAAAAATAACATGACCCGATTTGTAATTCTGAAAAAAGAGAATTCGTTTGTAAGTCAAGATAAGATAAATAGAGCCTCGATCAAGTTTGAATTGGATCATAAACGAGGAAGTTTGGCCGCTGTTTTGAATGTAATGAGCGATTGCAAACTCAATTTAACCAAAATACAATCGTTGCCCAAAATTGAAACCCCTTGGAAATACTCTTTTTTCGTAGATGTGACTTTTGAGAAATATGAAGACTATGCCAAAGCCAAAGCGTTAGTAAGTATCATGGCAGATTATTTTAAGGTGTTAGGAGAATATGAAAATACTAAGCCATTGCCTGTAAATACAAAGGAACAATAATAAATTCCTATTAAGAATAAAGTAGAAAAATGATAACAACAGCCCAACGATTAGCCATTGTAGAAGAATACTATTTCTCCTCAAAATTGAGAGAAGTTCGCCAATTGGCTTCAGAAGGAAAACCCGTGATTAACATGGGAATTGGTAGCCCCGATTTGAAACCCGCAACAGCAGTAGTCGAAGCGATCACTGCAGCGATGCTTGACGAAAATGCGCATCAGTATCAAAGTTATCAAGGGTTGCCAGAATTAAGACAAGCTATGGCCGATTTTTACGAGCGCAATTATCAAGTGACTTTAAATAGCACTACTGAGATTTTGCCATTGATGGGTTCGAAAGAAGGAATTATGCATATTTCATTGGCTTTTTTAAATGAAGGCGATGGCGTATTGATTCCAAATCCAGGGTATCCCACTTATACTTCGGTGACTAATTTAGTAGGGGCGGTTCCCATGTATTATGATTTGAAAGAAAGTACCAAGTGGGAGCCTGATTTTGAAGCTTTAGAAAAAATGGATTTGTCTACCGTGAAATTGATGTGGATTGGGTATCCACACATGCCAACCGGAGCCAGAGGGAATTTGGCCTTGTTTGAAAAACTGGTGGCTTTTGCACAAAAACACAACATTTTATTGGTAAATGATAATCCGTATAGTTTTGTTTTAAATGACCAACCCATGAGTTTGCTGCAAGTAGAGGATGCCAAAGAAGTGGCTTTAGAATTGAATTCGTTGTCTAAAACCTTCAACATGGCAGGGTGGCGCGTAGGAATGGTTTCTGGAAATGCCGCTTGTATTGATGCCGTTTTGAAAGTAAAAAGTAATATGGATAGCGGCATGTTTTACGGTATTCAAAAGGGAGCCATTGCGGCTTTGAATAGTCCAACTTCTTGGTTTGAAACGATGAATGCGAGGTATGCCAAGCGTAGAGTGTTAACCGAGCAACTGGCAGAAAAGTTAGGTTGCAAGGTCTACAAAGAAGGAGTAGGCTTATTTGTTTGGGCGAAACTGCCGGAAGGAATCACATCGGCGGAGGATTTTATTGATAAAATTCTTTATGAGAAATATATTTTCATTACGCCGGGAACCATTTTCGGTTCAAACGGAGAAGGCTATATCCGATTTGCGTTGTGCGTCAATGAAGAAAAAATAGAAGAAGCGATAAATAGATTTAGTTGATAGTTGTTGGTTTTTGGTTGATCGCTCAATCCAACAACCAACAACCAACAACCAACAACTTTAAATAAAATGAATATACACGTAATAGGAATAGGTTTGATTGGCGGTTCGATGGTGTTGGATATTAAAGCCTTGCACCCAGAAGCGACTATTTACGGAATGGATACTAAGGAGGTCCATTTGCTAGAAGCGATGGCACTGGGAGTTGTGGAAAAAGCAGCTACGATGCAAGATTTGGCCACGGCCGATTATGTGATTGTTTCGGTGCCTGTAGATGTAGCCTTGCACGTGCTGCCTGAGGTTTTAGATCATATTGGCGAAAACACAATTGTTTTTGAAGTAGGTTCAACGAAAATGCCCATTTGTGAGGCAGTTGCAAATCATCCGAAAAGGAGAAATTATATTGCGACGCATCCTATTGCAGGGACAGAATTTTCGGGGCCAGCAGCAGCAATTAGAGGATTGTTTCAAGGGAAAACGAATATTATTTGCGAGGTCGAGAAAACCGCTTTTAAGTTGCAAGAAAAAGCCATAGCCTTGTTCAAGGAATTAGGAATGCGCATTCGTTATATGGATCCGAAATCGCATGATAAACACATTGCGTATGTGTCGCATTTGTCGCATATCAGTTCGTTTATGTTGGGAAAAACGGTGATCAATAAAGAAAAAGACGAGCAAGATATTTTTGATATGGCGGGTTCTGGTTTTGAAAGTACCGTGCGTTTGGCCAAGAGTTCGCCAGCGATGTGGACCCCCATTTTTAAACAAAACAAAAAGCACGTAGTAAAAAGTTTAGAGGAGTATATTGCCAATTTGACGCAGTTTAAAGACTTGTTGAAAAGTGAAGAATACGATGCGATTTTTGATGAAATGCAAAGTGTAAATAAGATAAAGGAAATCCTGAATGGGATGAGCTCCCCAAAGTAGCTAATAATCACGAACCATAAACGATAAACAACGAACTATAAACATTAAACAAAAAATAAGATGGAAAATAAAAAAGAAATGAGAAATTGGTTGGAAGCGTTCAATTTGACGCATCCATTGGTGATCGCAGGTCCATGTAGTGCTGAAACGGAAGAGCAAGTATTGAAAATTGCCCACGAATTGAAAGATTCTGATGTAAGTGTTTTTAGAGCGGGAATCTGGAAACCAAGAACGCGTCCGGGAGGATTTGAAGGTGTTGGAGAGATAGGATTGAAGTGGTTGAAAAAAGCCAAAGCAGAAACTGGTTTGTTAATGGGAACAGAAGTAGCTACTGCGGCGCATTGTAAATTAGCTTTAGAAAATGATATTGATGTGTTATGGGTGGGAGCTCGTACAACAGCCAATCCTTTTGCCGTGCAAGAAATTGCAGATACTTTAAAAGGAACGGATAAAATTGTTTTGATCAAAAATCCAGTGAATCCAGATTTATCACTTTGGTTGGGGGGCGTAGAGCGTTTGCACATGGCAGGAATTGAGAAATTAGGGGTGATTCACCGTGGTTTTTCTACGTACCAAAAAACAAAATACAGAAACATTCCAGAATGGCAAATTGC
>JBOFUD010000085.1:0-1528 GCA_051652385.1 Flavobacterium sp. | reverse complement strand
TTCTTGAAATCTAGGTTGAATTCAGTAAACAAAAAAAATCCCGCCGAGTTAAAAACAAGACGGGATAATGATCAATAGGTTTGAAAACTTATTTTCTAGCCAATACTCTTTCTACAGCTGCAACAATCGCTTGGTTGTTTAATTTGTATTTTTCCATCAATTGTTCAGGAGTTCCAGATTCGCCAAAGCTATCATTAACCGCTACAAATTCTTGCGGTGCAGGATTGTTTAATGCTAATACTCTAGAAACACTTTCGCCTAAACCACCAAGAATGTTGTGTTCTTCAGCAGTAACCACACATTTCGTTTTTGCTAATGATTTCAAAATAGCTGCTTCATCCAAAGGTTTGATGGTGTGAATGTTGATGACTTCAGCAGAAATTCCTTTAGCTTCCAAAGCTTCGGCAGCGATTAAGGCTTCCCAAACCAAATGTCCTGTAGCAACAATCGTAACATCAGTTCCTTCGCTTAAAAGAATCGCTTTTCCAATAACGAAAGGTTCGTCTGCGGGCATGAAATTTGGCACCACCGGACGACCAAAACGCAAGTAAGCGGGGCCATGATGATCGGCAAGAGCCAAGGTAGCCGCTTTAGTCTGATTGTAATCACAAGTGTTGATTACCGTCATACCGGGTAGCATTTTCATTAATCCAATATCTTCAAGTATTTGGTGTGTAGCGCCGTCTTCACCTAGGGTTAAACCCGCGTGAGAAGCACAAATTTTTACATTTTTATCAGAATACGCCACCGATTGACGAATTTGATCGTAAACTCTTCCCGTAGAAAAGTTAGCAAAAGTTCCAGTAAATGGAATTTTTCCTCCAATAGTTAATCCTGCGGCAATACCAATCATGTTGGCTTCTGCAATTCCGATTTGGAAGAAACGCTCTGGGTGATTTTTCTTGAAATCGTCAAATTTCAAAGAACCAATTAAATCGGCACAAAGGGCGACTACATTTTCGTTTTTCTGACCCAATTCCGTCATTCCCGCTCCAAAACCCGAACGAGTATCTTTACTTCCTGTATTTGTATATTTTTTCATTACGTAATTTAAAGTTTGAAGAATTAGAAAGTAAAAGTATGGCAATTCATAACTTATAATTTAAAATTCATAATTGATTTAGTAATCGGCTAAAGTGGAACTATTTTGAGCTAATCCATTTTCTAATTGCGCATCATTTGGTGCTTTACCATGCCAAGCATGCGTATGCATCATGAAATCAACACCATTCCCCATTTCGGTGTACAATAATACACAAACAGGTTTCCCTTTTCCGGTTCTTGATTTGGCATCGGTCATCCCTGCTATAATCGCATCGATGTCATTTCCTGCTGTAATTTCAAGAACGTCCCAATCAAACGCTTCAAATTTAGCTTTCAAGCTTCCCATGTTCAACACCTCGTCAGTAGTACCGTCAATTTGTTTTCCATTTACGTCGATGGTAGCAATAAGGTTGTCCACTTTTTTGGCAGAGGCATACATGATGGCTTCCCAGTTTTGACCTTCTTGCAATTCGCCATCTCCGTG
>JBOFUD010000084.1:0-8476 GCA_051652385.1 Flavobacterium sp. | reverse complement strand
GAATCGTTTAATTTGCAAGATTTTGAAAGAAGGTTGAATGATCCTAGGTTGCAGCTCTCCAATTTGGATCTTAATTATGACAATCAAGTGGATTATTTAAGAGTGATCGAATCAGTTGAACAACGCACGCATGTTATCATTATTCAGGCCGTTTTGGGTAGAAACAAATTTCAAGATGTTGCTAGTATTGATGTAGAGCGAAATCGCAATAATTCAATCAGTATTCAGGTTGTTGGAGATGTATTTATGTACGGAAACAATTATATTTACGAACCTGTTTACTATCAAATACCCGCAATTTTCGCGTCCTTTTCTGTAAGTAATTATCGTCCCTATTGTTCCAGCTGGAATTGGAATTATTATCCTCAATATTATACAGCTTGGCGACCATTTCCTTCGTATTACTACAAAAATAATATCAATCATTGCATCAATATTCATAATTCTTATCGTTACGTTACCAATAGAAACAGTTATCGGGCACCCATTATTTGTGCTTCCAGTCGTCAGAGTTTTTATGCAAATAGTAATCCAAATGATTCATTTTCAAAACGAAATAAACACATGGCCAACAGATATGAATTTGATTCGAGAAGAGGTTCTGCAAATCAAGAAAATTACAACACAAAAAATCCATATTTTGAGAGTAGAAAAAGTGGAAACAGAGGAAATGATAAGGATAGTAAAAAAGTTGCTAATTATGATAGACCGATTTCTGATTCGAAACGAAATTTTGAGAATTCCAACCGAGCGACAGTGCCAATAAATACAGAGTCTCAAAGTCGAAATCATGATGGTTCTAGTTATAGAAATGAAAAGTACGCCAGAAAAGAATCAAATGCTAGAAACGTCTTCCAAAATAGTGAAGATCCAAACGTTAAACGATCCAATGTGAGCAGAGGGGAAACCTCGCAGAACACTAAGTCAAGAACCGAAAATAATGGTGAAGGAAAGCGCATCAGCACCCTAGGCAACAGACGGATCTAAATAGTAAGAAAAGTAAAGCACGACAAATCTGTCGTGTTTTTTTTGTTATTTATTGTAATTAGCGACTTCAGTATATTTTAAAGTAGTAAATTTGGAGCAGTTTTTTAAAAAATATTCATGAGCACATCGCACAAAGACCTGCATAGTAAATTAACTTTAGGTGGTTTATTGATTTCTTTAGGAATAATTTATGGTGATATTGGTACTTCGCCTTTATATGTAATGAAGGCTATACTAGGCCAGCATGTTATCGATCCGAATGTAGTGTTAGGCGGAGTTTCCTGCGTTTTTTGGACTTTAACACTTCAAACTACCTTAAAATATGTTATTTTAACTTTAAGTGCCGATAATCATGGTGAAGGTGGAATATTTGCCCTGTATGCACTCGTTAAAAAGACCAAAATTAAATGGCTCATTGTACCCGCAATTATTGGAGGAAGTGCCCTTTTGGCGGATGGAATTATTACGCCACCTATTTCGGTCAGCTCAGCTGTAGAGGGAATTAGAACTTTTTATCCCGATATCAACACGGTTCCGATCGTTATCGCCATTTTGGTGATGCTTTTTACAATTCAGCAATTTGGCACCAAGTTAGTTGGTAAGTTTTTTGCTCCAATGATGGCTGTTTGGTTTAGCATGTTGGCTTTTTTAGGAACGGTTCAAATCATGCATCATCCTGAAGTGTTTAAAGCTATCAACCCATATTATGCTTACAATTTATTAACCATTCATCCGGAAGGTTTTTTTGTACTCGGATTTGTGTTTTTATGTACCACAGGCGCAGAAGCATTATATTCTGATATGGGGCATTGTGGACGAAAAAACATCCGGATCAGCTGGATTTTTGTCAAAACTGCTTTGATGTTGAATTATTTTGGTCAAGCGGCCTTTTTGATTAATCACGGTGGTGAAACACTGCAATCTCTGGGGGGAAACAATGGGAATCCATTTTACTTAATTATGCCAAGTTGGTTTCAACCTTTTGGTATTGTAATCGCAACATTAGCCGCTGTTATAGCGTCGCAAGCTTTAATTAGTGGCTCTTTTACACTTATAAATGAGGCTATGCGATTGAATTTTTGGCCGAAAGTTCGGATTAAATATCCAACGGAACTGAAAGGACAACTTTATATTCCTTCGATTAATTGGTTATTATTAATGGGGTGTATTGGTATTGTGCTTCATTTTCGAGAATCTAGTAATATGGAACATGCCTACGGTTTGGCAATTGTGTTGTGTATGATCATGACTACCATTTTGCTTAATTATTATTTGATAATGAAACGCGTAAAATGGTATTTTTTCATGCCGCTGATTACTTTGTATTTGATCATTGAATTAAGTTTTTTAGTTGCTAACATTACCAAATTTGCTGACGGTGGTTATGTTACCTTGTTTATTGCCATTCTTCTAATTGCTGTGATGACGATTTGGTATTTAGCCAAAAAAATTAATAAAATTTATACAAAAATTGTAAAAATTGAGAATTTCAAAAAAGTGTTAGTAGAGTTGAGCCATGACTTGACCATTCCTAAATATGCTACACATTTAATTTACATGACCAATGCTGGCAGAGTGGATGAAATTGAAGAAAAAGTGACTTATTCTATCCTTCAAAAAAGACCTAAAAGAGCAGATATCTATTGGTTTGTTCATGTAAACGTTTTGAATGAGCCGTACAAAAAGGAATACAAAGTGACCGAAATTGTAAAAGATGATTTATATCGTATCGATTTTAACTTGGGTTTTAGAGAACCAACTAAAATCAATCTCATGTTCAGGGAAGTAATAATAGATATGGTTAAAAAAGGAGAAGTTGATGTAACCAGTCGCTACGAATCCTTAAACAAAAATAATATTGTGGGCGATTTCAAATTTGTGCTTTCCGAAAAATTCTTGTCCAACGACTCTGATTTGTTATGGCATGAAAAAATTGTTATGAACTCATATTTTTTAATAAAAAAATTGAGTTTGTCAGAAGAAAGCGCTTTTGGACTGGATAGTAGTTCTGTTAAAATAGAGAAATTTCCCATGGTACTTCATGCACCGGAAAGTTTGGGGCTTACTAGAGTTAAATAGATCAAGTTTGTTTAAAAAAAAAGCACTGTTATGCAGTGTTTTTTTTTGCTGAATAAATAATAAAAGAACAATACAGTTTAAAAATTTAGCATTCAATCAATAAATAGTACCTTTGCAGCTCAATTATTCAAAATGAGATTACACAGAAATTTAGTTTACACTACGATAGACGCTTTAAATGCCATATTTAATGAAGGCGAATATGCTGATAAAGTGGTAGCCCGTTCCTTAAAAAAGGACAAACGATGGGGAAGTTCCGATAGAAAATTTGTTGCCGAAACCATTTACGAAATAGTAAGATGGAAACGATTATATGCAGAAATTGCCGAAGTTAAAGAACCTTTTGATAGAGATAATTTATGGAGAGTTTTTGCGGTTTGGGCCGTGTTAAGAGGGTATCCAATTCCGGATTGGCGACAACTTGAAGGTACTCCTGAACGAAAAATTAAAGGTCGTTTTGATGAGCTTTCAAAAATTAGAACCTTCAAAGAATCTATTCCTGACTGGATGGATGAAGTAGGGGTTAAAGAATTGGGCGAAAAAGTATGGTCTAAAGAAATCGCTGCTCAAAATCAACCCGCAAAAGTTGTTTTGAGAGTCAATACTTTAAAAACTACCAAAGAGCAATTACGAGCAATCTTAATGGATTTGAACATTGAAACCGATACCTTAGCAGAACAACCCGATGCTTTGGTATTGCGCGAAAGAGCGAATGTTTTTCTTACTGATGCTTTCAAGCAAGGTTTTTTTGAAGTACAAGATGCCAATTCTCAATTGGTTGCTGCATTTTTGGATGTTAAACCTGGGATGCGTGTGGTGGATACTTGCGCGGGTGCGGGAGGAAAAACGCTACATATTGCCGCTTTAATGGAAAATAAAGGACAGTTAATTGCCATGGATTTGTACGAAAGTAAACTGAAGCAATTAAAAATTAGAGCCAAAAGAGACAGTGCTTTCAATATTGAATATCGAATTATTGATTCGACGAAGGTTATCAAAAAATTACATCAAAAAGCGGATCGAGTTTTGATTGATGCACCTTGTAGTGGACTGGGGGTTTTAAAAAGAAATCCGGATGCCAAATGGAAATTGCAACCCGAATTCATTGACAATATCAGAAAAGTTCAGACTGAAGTTCTCGAAAGTTATTCAAAAATTGTAAAACCAGGCGGAAAATTAGTATATGCTACTTGCTCTATTCTTCCTTCAGAAAATCAAGAACAAGTAAAGCGTTTTTTAACCACCGATATAGGGAAAGAATTCACTTTTGTGAAAGATCATAAAATTTTAGCTTCCGAATCTGGTTTTGATGGATTTTACATGGCTCTTTTAGAACGAAAAGAAAGTGCAGAATAATAGTTGTATTCACAATTATAAGGATATTCACTTTTGAATAGTAGTTTAGCAACCAAATGATCGTTCCTTCATTTGGTTGTTTTGTTTATACTTTTAACACAGATTTGCCATGTATCAAAGCAGTAGTTTTTGGTTTATCGTTTCTTTTAAAAGTTGGTAATGTGTCAGCAATTGCCTATTTTTCACTCTAATTTATTTTCGTATTAAATAACTTTAACTATGCAACGATTTTTAACTCATTTTTCTCGTCTTTTTGTTGGGATATTGTTTATCATTTCAGGCTTAATAAAATTGAATGATCCCTTAGGGTTTTCCTATAAATTGGTAGAGTATTTTAGCGAACCCGTTTTTAATGTACCCTTTTTTACACCTTTTGCATTGGCAATTGGACTGTTTTTGGTGATTTTGGAAGTGGTTTTGGGGGTTATGCTCCTACTGGGTTATCAGACTAAATTTACCCTTTGGAGTTTGTTGCTTTTGGTGATTGTTTTTACTTTTCTGACCTTTTATTCTGCTTTTTTCGATGTAGTCAAAGACTGTGGTTGTTTTGGCGATGCTCTAAAGTTAAAACCTTGGGAGACTTTCAGTAAAGATATTGTTTTACTGGTGTTTATTCTTGTTCTTTTATTTAATCAAAAATTTATTCAGCCTTTGTTTACAGTGAATGTGCAAAGAACATTAGTCGCAGGTGCTTTGTTTCTGTGTTGTTTTATGGGATATTGGGTTTTAAATCATTTACCTCTGTATGATTTCCGGCCTTTTAAAGTTGGCAACAGTATAACCGATGGCATGCAGATTCCTGATAATGCACCAAAAAGTATTGTTGAAATGGTTTTCATTTATAAGGTAAATGGTGTAAATAAAGAGTTTACCGAAAAGGATTTAATGGAAATTCCACAAGGTGCTACATTTGTAGATAGAATTGATAAAGTTATCGAAGAAGGGTATTTACCGCCTATTCATGATTTTACTATGGAGAAAGATGGGAAGGATTTTAAAAATAGGTTCTTGAGAGACAAAAAATTAATGGTGATAGTAGCCTATGATTTAGAGCATGCCGATGCAGAAGGTATGCGTAAGTTAGCGGCCTTACATCAAAGAGCAATAGCTAAAGGGTATACGACTATTGGTATGACAGCCTCTTCTCCCGATGAAATAGCAGCGGCACAAAAAAAATACAATTTGCCATTTGATTTTTTCTTTTGCGATGGCATAGCGCTCAAGACAATTGAGAGAGCTAACCCAAGTGTTGTTTTGATTTCAGAAGCAGTAATTTTAAAAAAAGCACACCATAACGATATTGAAGATCTCGTATTGTAATTTTGACCAATTAATCTAAATGCCTCTGAAATTAAATCAGGGGCTTTTTTTGTTCACTTTGTTTTTTGATAATTATTTATGTAATTCGCTCTGTTTTTTTAGTAGTAACCATAAGCTGTTACTTTTATTTTTTAGTTCTAAAAATCGTACTATCAGGCGAGGTGAATCTTGAGCCCAAATACGAAATATGTAGCTATAAAATCGTCTTTCGCTTCAAAGGAGCTTTTCGCTGTTGTAGTCATTCTGTTGTATAGCTAAAATCATGAAAGGATTCTGAAGTGTTATAAAAAGATTTTTGTGAGCTTGTGCTCCCTTGTAGTTCGAATTTATCAGTACCGTAAGCGGGATAAGTATTCCTTGTGTTGCATTTTACGGGACACACTGGATAAAATGGATGTAAAAGGACTCTTGCTTTATATGGTCTTCACATTTAGTAGATTCCTAATTCGAAATCTGAGTTGGGTCGCTAGTCTTTATTATTTGTTAACGATAACGATATTGTATTATTTTTTTTAACAAAAAAACAACTAAACTACCAACTGAATCTTATTAAAGTTGAAATAGTTTCTTTAAATTTGTAAAAAAGATAAAATTATATTCATGAAAAAAATTCTTGCTTTTGTTATTATTTTGGTTAATATTTCCTGCTCTCAAGCACAAAAAACTAATTTTTCTTCAGTAGCTTTAAACGAAACACTATTGTCAATCGACAACGAACAAGTAGCATTTAAGGAGGTTTTAAAAAAACATAAAGGCAAGACGGTTGTCATTGAACTTTGGGCTTCGTGGTGTGGGGATTGTGTTAAAGCAATGCCAAAGCTAAAAGATTTGCAGCGATCTCATCCAGAAGTAGCTTACGTTTTTATCTCTATGGATAAAACGGCGGATAAATGGAAGCAAGGTATTGATAAGCATGAAATGAAAGGAGATCATTATATGGCGAACGATCAGATGAAAGGCGTTTTTGCCAAAGCAATTGATTTAGATTGGATTCCGAGATATATCATTCTGGACAAAAAAGGCAAAATTGTACTTTATCGTGCCATAGAAACCGATTTTGCTCTGCTTGATCAAACCTTAAATAGCTTAAACTAAAATTACATATTCATCTATAAATTCAAATAAAATGAGAAAGAAGATTGTCGCAGGAAACTGGAAAATGCATAAAAATGCAGCTCAAACACAAGAATTATTATCTGACTTATTAGCTAAAATCCCAACTGAAACTGATGCCCAAGTTATAGTAGCGCCAACATACATCAATCTTGCTGCAGCAGTAGCAAAAGTAGAGGGGTCCGCGATAGAGGTTGCTGCTCAGAATCTTCATCAAGCAGAAAGTGGGGCTTTTACGGGCGAAATTTCAGCAGATATGATTAAAAGCGTAGGTGTAAATTATGTTATTCTAGGGCATTCCGAGCGTAGAGCTATTTTTAACGAAACAGATGCTGTAATCGCTAGTAAAGTTGACACCGCTTTAGAACACGATATGACTGTTATTTTCTGTTTTGGTGAAGAGTTAAAAGATCGCCAGTCGGGAAATCATTTCAATGTTGTTGAAAACCAATTGAAAGATGGCTTGTTTCATATTACTGCAGCCGATTGGGAAAAGGTCGTGTTGGCCTATGAGCCAGTTTGGGCCATTGGTACCGGAGAGACCGCATCTCCAGAGCAAGCACAAGAAATGCACGAATTTATCAGAGAAACTGTTCGCAAAGCATTTACTAGTGCTATTGCAGCTGACCTTTCTATCTTGTATGGGGGGAGTGTCAAGCCGGATAACGCAAAAGAAATATTCTCCAAACCCGATGTAGATGGTGGTTTAATTGGAGGAGCTGCCTTAAATGCTGCTGATTTTGTTGCGATTATCACAGCTATTTAGTCCAAAGCTAGCATATAGTAGTAAAAATAAAAGAAAGGCTGTCTATTACTAGGCAGCCTTCTTTGTTTTAATTTTTATACTTACTTTTTACATTTGATCAAAACGATCTGCATTCATCACTTTTGTCCATGCGGTGCTAAAATCGGCTATGAATTTTTCGTTTCCATCCTCACAAGCGTACACCTCCGCTAGTGCTCTTAATTCAGAATTGGATCCAAAAATAAGATCCACTCTTGTACCCTTCCATTTTATTTCTCCCGTTTGTCTGTCACGACCCATAAATTCAACTTCTTTATCGGATGTGGCACTCCAAGTTGTTCTTAAATCTAAAAGATTCACAAAGAAATCATTGCTTAATACATCGTTTTGGTGTGTGAATACCCCCAAGGACGAAAGATTGTAGTTGCAATTTAAAACCCGTAAGCCACCTACTAAAACAGTCATTTCTGAGGCTGTCAGAGTGAGCAATTGTGCACGATCTACCAACATTTCCTCCTCAGAAATTGTAAAATTTATTTTGGAATAATTTCTAAATCCATCTGCTATGGGTTCTAAAACAGCAAATGATGCCACGTCTGTTTGGTCCTGTGTAGCATCTGTTCTGCCTGGTTGAAAAGGGATAGTAATTGTCTGTCCACCATTTTGAGCCGCTTTTTCTATACCAACATTTCCTCCAAGAACAAGTAGATCTGCAATGGATACTCTTTTGTCATCTGTTTGTGTTGAATTGAATTGCTCTTGAATGATTGCCATTTGCGTAAGTACCTTTTGCAATTGTTTCGGATTGTTTACTTCCCAATCTTTTTGCGGTGCTAGTCGAATGCGTGCGCCATTGGCTCCACCTCTTTTATCTGA
>JBOFUD010000083.1:0-1586 GCA_051652385.1 Flavobacterium sp. | reverse complement strand
AAGCATCGTTCTGGCTATTCCTGCGCCAATTCCTGAAACAGACAACAGCAATCGGAATATTTCTCTTTCTGATTTTTCTACGAAACCAAATAGTGTATGCGCATCTTCTTTGATTTGAAGATGAGTATACAGCTTTACTAAATCAGTATTTGGAAGTAACGAAAAAGTATGTAATGAGATATTGATATGATAACCAACACCAGCACAGTCTATCACAACATGTGTCGGCGATTTTTCTACTAATTTTCCTTGTAAATGTGCAATCATTTATTGTGTTTAAAGAACCAAATATAACAAAAAAAGTCTAGCTGTTGATTGAAAATCATCTGCTAGACTTTATAATTCAAAGAAATTACTTAGTTATTCCCTTTTTTTTTGGCTTTTTCTTGAGCGTCAATGATTGCGATAGTGGCCATATTTACCATTTCTTCAACACTAGCACCTAGTTGAAAAACATGAATCGGCTTGCCTAATCCAAGCATAATTGGCCCAATGGACTCTACATTATCTAACTCTTTCAATAATTTACTAGTTATATTGGCCGATTCTAAATTCGGAAAAATTAGCGTGTTTACCTTTTTATCGGCTAATTTCGAAAATGGAAATTTAGCTTTTAGCATTTCTGGATTTAAGGCAAAGTCAGCTTGAATTTCCCCATCGATACACAAATCAGGATAATTAGCATGCAAATAGCTTACCGCCTCTCTCACTTTTTCAGCATTTGGACTGGAGGAAGATCCAAAATTAGAATAGGAAACCATAGCAATTACTGGCGTTACTCCAAACATTCTAGCCGTTTTAGCAGTCATCAAGGCAATTTTTGCCAAATCATCTGCCGATGGATTTACGTTAATGGCCGTATCCGAAAAAAACATGGGCCCTCTTTTGGTCATCATGATATTGGTGGTTGCTACCAATGATGCCCCCGAAGCTTTATCAACTAATTGCAACAAGGGTTTTACAACTGATGGATAACTTCTTGTATGTCCTGATACCAAGGCATCTGCTTCGCCGGTATTTACCATCATTGCAGCAAAATAATTGCGCTCTCGCATAAATTTTTGGGCATCCAAAAAAGACATTCCTCTTCTTTTTCTGGCTTCCCAAAAGAGGGTTGCAAAACGATTTCGTCTGGCTTCCTCTTCTTTTTCTTTCGGATCAATGATTGTAATGTTGGCCTCGAAACCTATTTCTTTTTTTAGCTCAAAAATAATTTCTTTATTACCCAACAAGATTGGAAAACCAATGCCTTCGTCATGCACAATTTGCGCAGCTTTTAACACATCTAAATGATCAGCCTCGGCAAAAATTATGGATTTAGGATCTGATTTGGCTCTTGTAGTAATCATTCGAATCAATTTATTATCATGCCCTAGGCGTTCTAATAGTTCGTCTTTATACTTTTCCCAATCCGTAATTGGATTTTGTGCAACGCCCGAGTCCATGGCGGCTTTGGCGACTGCTGGCGCAACAACAGAGATTAAACGGGGATCAAATGGTTTGGGTATGATATACTCACGCCCAAAGGTTAACTTAGTGGCGCCGTAAGCTACATTTACTTGTTCTGGCACCGATTCTTTTGCCAA
>JBOFUD010000082.1:0-5194 GCA_051652385.1 Flavobacterium sp. | reverse complement strand
AGAGGGATATCAAAACGGTCTGAATTGAACCCAGCCAAATCACTATCCTTGATCATCGAATGGACTTGCGAAGCCAATTCTATAAACGTGGGTTCATTGGCTACCTTTTCATTGGTAATTCCATGCACAGCAGTTGTTTCTGCAGGTATAGGAATCGTTGGGTTTACGAGCCACGTTTTACTTTCCTTGTTACCATTTGGAAAAACTTTAAAAATTGAAATTTCTACAATGCGATCTTTTCCAATATCAATTCCTGTTGTTTCCAGATCGAAAAAACAAATTGGTCTATTTAATTTCAGCTCCATTTTATCCTAATTATTACGCTTGCAAATATACTTTTTTAAGCAAGATTAAAAACTTTTAAAATTAATAAATTGTAGTGAGTTACATGAATTTCAAAACTTTACAAAATGCAAAGTCATAAAAAAACCGACAATCAAATAAAATGTCGGTTTTTTTATAATAATTAATTCTAAAAATCACTGTTTGCATCGAAAGCTTCTAAGTATTCTGCGACTCGTTTCACAAAACTTCCCCCCAAAGCTCCATCAACAACCCTGTGGTCGTAGGAGTGTGACAGGAACATTTTTTGACGAATTCCGATAAAATCGCCATCGGGTGTCTCGATTACTGCTGGCACTTTTCGAATAGCTCCCAAAGCTAAAATTCCGACTTGAGGCTGATTGATAATGGGGGTTCCAAAAACAGAACCAAAAGTTCCCACATTCGTCACGGTATACGTTCCACCTTGCGTATCATCTGGCTTTAATTTGCCCATTTTGGCGCGGTTTCCTAAATCATTGACCGCTTTGGCCATGCCAACTAAGTTTAACTGGTCTGCATTCTTGATCACCGGTACGATTAAGTTTCCGTTGGGCAAAGCAGCTGCCATACCTAAATTAATATTTTTCTTTTTGATAATAAAATCCCCTTCAACAGAAATATTCATTCCCGGAAAATCTTTCAGCGCTTTAGCCACCGCTTCCATAAAGATAGGAGTGTAGGTCAACTTCTCGCCTTCTCTTTTTTCGAAAGCAACTTTTACGCGATCTCTCCATTTTACGATATTCGTCACATCTACTTCAATAAAGGACTGCACGTGAGCTGATGTTTGCACTGAAGCCATCATATAACCGGAAATCAGCTTACGCATTCGATCCATTTCAACCATTTCGTCTCCACCATTCACAGAAATCGGAGCCGCTTTGGCAGCTATTGGAGTTGGCGTAGCCACCACAGTGTCGACCATAATGGAACGCGTGGTAGGCACAATGGGCTGATGGGCTCTGTTTTTTAGATACTCTAAAATATCTGCTTTGGTGATACGACCTTCTTTTCCTGTTCCGGAAATAGTTTTCAATTCTGCCACAGCAATCCCTTCTTCTTTTGCGATATTTTTAACCAATGGAGATAAAAACTGATCCGTTTCTGAAAAATCTACCGAAGTAAGCACCGCTTCTTTGGCAAATTCGATTGATTTCTCGATGGCCTCCACTTGCTCCGTAACTGCACTCACAAGGACAGTCTCCGCAGCTTCTCCACCTTCAGTTTCAAGAATAGCGATCGTTTGCCCTACTTGAACCAAGTCATTTACCTGAAACAATTGCTCCACCAAAATACCAGAAACTTCACTAGGAACCTCACTATCTACTTTATCGGTAGCAATTTCTAATACTGCTTCGTCTGTTTCAATTTTGTCTCCAACTTGTTTCAGCCAATTGGTAATGGTTGCTTCCGCAACACTTTCTCCCATTTTTGGAAGTTTTAATTCAAATCTTGCCATATTACTACCCTAAAAGGTGTTTTTGATTATCCGCTTGCGAAATTAATAAATAATTTGAATATAAATTACACTTAATGTAATTTTTGTCAGACCTTTATAATCGTCCCTCTATCGTTATTGTTGTTACTACCAATCAAAAAATTGGCTCCTTGTGGTTTTATTTTAAAGGTATATCCTTTGTTTTTCAACAATTCAAGCACAGCAATACATTCTTTAAATGAAATCGTTTCGTTGTCTAGGATCATTTCGATTCGTAAATTCGTTTTTAAAAGCAACGAATTTAGCATTTTTTCTCCTTCAAAAGGTTGAAAAACGACTTTTTTTCCTAAAACTAATTGCCATGACTTGCCGAATTTTTCGTTTCGGGAACAAAGCAAAAACTGCTGGGGAAGTTGGATACTTTTTGGTTTTTCTTGCACTTTTTTGATAAAAGTAAAAAACCAAATCCCAACATGCATAAATAGCTCAAAGAAAAAAGGTACTTTAAAATGTTTTTGATAAAAAAAATGCATCGCTTCCTGAAAGTGTTTTAGGTATGCGCCATCTTTTACAGTACTTTCACCTTTGTAATGAATAACGGAGGTTTCGTGCAAATAAAAATTCTCTTTTCCTTTCTGTAAAACCTGATAGGACAGGTCGATATCATCTGAGTACATGAAGCAGTTTTCATCGAAACCACCGACTTCTAGATACAATGCACGATCCAAAAACATAAAAGCCCCCACTAGAATATCCACTTTGCCCGTTTGGTCAGGATTGAGGTGTTGCGCATAATATTTTGTAAAAACTGCTGTAGCGGGAAACCATCGATATAACCCCATGATTTTGGTAAAAGCTACCCAAGGTGTAGGCACGCCACGCTTGCATTCGGGCAAGAAATTTCCGGAGCCATCGATTAATTTGACGCCAATAATTCCGAGATTTTTTTGGGCTTGCGCAAAAGCCAATACTTTTACAAAAGTATCTTCGGCTACCACCGTATCGGGATTCAAAATACAAAGATATGCTCCCTTGGCGGCTGCAACTCCAATGTTATTCCCTTTTGGGAAACCCAGATTTTCAGTATTTTGAATGAGTTTCACTTCTGGAAAGCGGGCTTGCATCATGGCACAACTACCGTCAGAAGAACGATTATCAACGACAATAATTTCGCCTTCGATTTTTTCTAACGCTTTTTGAACACTGAGTACGCATTGTTCCAAGAAATAGCGAACGTTGTAATTGAGAATGATAACAGATAGTTGCATGATACAAATATAATGAGATAATATTCTCTCAAAAGCATAAGTACTGATTCTTGTACTAAAAAAATGATTCAAAATCTATTTCCTTATTTTTACCATTCCATTAAAACAAAAGGCTCATGAAATGCTTGTTTTATTTTCTATTTTATTTTTCGATTACCTTCGGACAATCCAAAAATGGTAAGGAAAACATTATACCTAAACGTGAAAATTGTGAGGATACAAAAACAACCCTAAAACGAGTATCAACTACTACCTTATCGGATTCTATCAAAGAAACTTCGGGTTTAGTGTATTTTGATGGGTTGTTTTGGACACACAATGACGATCACGACACAACACTTTATGGTTTGGACGCGTTAGGAAAAATAAAAAGGAAAATTACACTAAACGGAGTAGTAAATCATGATTGGGAGGCAATCACGCAAGACAGCTCCTACCTATACATAGGAGACTTTGGCAACAACTATTCGGGGAATCGAAAAGATTTGAGTATTTTAAAAATTGACAAAACCTCTTTTTTGCAAGAACAACCTCATCTCGAGACCATCACTTTTTCGTATGAAAATCAAACGGATTTCAGTGAGCAACTCCCCAACAAAACGGAATTTGACTGCGAAGCTTTTGTAGTCATAGAAGACCGTATTTATTTGTTTACAAAACAATGGCAATCGGCCAAAACTAGTATGTATGTTTTGCCCAATGCAACAGGGCATCAGGTGGCACAACTTCAATCGACATGGAATTGCAAAGGCTTGATTACCGATGCGACCTACCTAGCAACTAAAAAGACTTTGGTGCTTTGTGGGTACACCCAAAGAGGCAGTCCGTTTTTGTGTCTTTTTGATCGTTACAACGACAATGATTTTTTTACGGGTTGTAAAAGATGGTTTGCTTTGAAACTTCGCTTTCATCAAATTGAGGGCGTAACTACGATTGATGGCGCTACCTTTTACTTGACCAACGAAGCCTTGACCAAAAAACCTTTTTTGAAGATCCCGCAGCAATGGCATGTGCTAGAATGGGTAGAGAACTAATTAAAAAATGATTACAAAAAGGTAAATTGTAGCTCCCTAACCCCGATGGGAGCGGCATCCTTTGTTTTTTTCTTTTAAAAAACAAAGATATAGCGGACAGCGGGACCCATGCTTGCTGAAAATGCCTTTTGCTGCTGTTCCTGAAAAAACAACCAAAGCCGTTTTAGAAATAATTCGCAAATCGCTATAGAATAGTTTACTTTTGCAAAAAAAAAGCACTGTGAATTACTTATCTGTCGAAAATATATCCAAGTCTTTTGGAGAACGTACACTTTTTGAAAACCTTTCTTTTGGGATTAATAAAGACCAAAAAATTGCGTTTATCGCCAAAAATGGTTCGGGGAAAACCTGCATTATGAAAATTATTAATGGCGAAGACGATCCGGATACAGGACAAGTGGTGATTCGAAAAGATATTAAAATGGCGTTTTTGTCGCAAGATCATAATTTACAAGAAGAATTGACCATTGAGGAAAGTATTTTTGCTTCGGATAATGAAATTTTGAAAGTCATTGAACGCTACGAAAAAGCGTTGGAAAACCCCGAAGACGAGGACGCCTATCAAAAAGCTTTTGACCAAATGGACCAATACAATGCTTGGGATTTTGAAACGCAGTTCAAGCAAATTTTGTTCAAATTGAAGTTGGAAGACTTCAAACTGAAGGTTAAAAATTTGTCGGGTGGACAGAAAAAACGTCTTTCGTTGGCGATTATTTTGATCAATCGCCCCGACTTATTGATTTTGGATGAGCCCACCAACCACTTGGATTTAGAGATGATTGAATGGCTGGAAAGTTATTTTGCAAAAGAAAATATTACGTTGTTTATGGTAACGCACGACCGTTTCTTTTTGGAGCGCGTATGTAATGAAATCATTGAATTAGACAACGGAAAGTTATACCAATACAAAGGCAATTACTCTTATTATTTAGAGAAAAAAGAGGAACGCATTGCCTCTGAAAATGCGAGCGTAGACAAAGCACAAAACTTGTTTGTAAAAGAATTGGAATGGATGCGCAGACAACCTAAGGCCCGTACCACCAAGTCGAAATCACGTCAAGATGATTTTTACGACATTAAGGAAAAAGCCCAAAGTCGCCGTCGTGAAAACAAAGTGGAGCTCGAAATCA
>JBOFUD010000081.1:0-6592 GCA_051652385.1 Flavobacterium sp. | reverse complement strand
GTGCCAAAACATTCGATGCTTTTGTAGTATTGAGTTCAGAAAGTGACAAGGAATGGCAACTTAAAAACAGCATGATTATTTCTAATCCGTTGTCTTTTTCATCAGAAGGATCAGCCAATTTAGATTCCCAAAAAGTACTCGCCATTAGCCGTAATTCCTACGAAAAAGGAGTGGATCGATTACTGGAAATTTGGTCTTTTGTAGTTCCAAAGTATCCTGATTGGAGACTGAATATTTATGGAACGTTATCTCCTGAAGATAATCTGATTCCTTTGGCAAATACCCTAGAAATTGCTACTTCCGTTCAGTTTTATCCTCCTGTTTTGGAAGTTGCTACGCTCTATTCAGACGCTTCGGTGTTTGTGATGACTTCTCGTTCCGAAGGCTTGGGATTGGTGCTGCTCGAGGCTATGGCTTCGGGTTTGCCTTGCGTGGCTTATGATTGTCCCATTGGTCCAAGAGCAATTATAACCGATGGAGTGGATGGTTTTTTGGTGGAGGATGGCAATGTGGCAGCTTTTGTTGAAAAACTAGTCTTGCTTTTTGAGGATGAGAAGCTAAGAAAAAAGATGGGGGCCAACGCTCGAAATAGTGTTTCAAAATATGATTTGGAGGCAAGCATGTTGCTGTGGAAAACCTTATTTGAGCGTTTGCAATAGACACAAATACCCCAATTTGTACCAATCAAAAAGCCATAAAGAAGGATTTTCTGAGAGCAAGTTTTTCGTGCTAGCTGATTTGGTTTTTTGAAACATCCAGCTCATGATTCCTTGAAGCTTCAGTTTTTGTATCAGTAAATAAATAGCGGTGATTTTGCTTTCTTTTGCGGTTATTTTGTGGGTCTTTATTAAAAAAGCTAAGTTTTTTAGAGCGGTTTCGGTTTTGGATAAAAACACTGTTGAGGTTTCTAAATTAAGATGAAAAGTAGGATTGTCCAAATGAAAAACCGAGATGTTTTGTTGCGCTAAATCCGAGAGAAAGCAAACGTCTTCATACCCATAGGTTGTAATCGTTTCAGGAAACGGATTTTGCAAAGCCATTTTTTTAGACAACAATAAATTCGAAGTTAAGGCCCGACTGTTGGGTTTTTTATTCCTAAAAGCACAAGGCAAAGCTTCTCTTTTTTGACCATACACCCAGCGTAATAATTGCGCTGTTGGCGGTTTTTTCGGATGATAAATAATCCCTCCGAAGGCTATCGCTGCAAAGGGTTTTTGAATGTAAGCAAGATAGTTTTTGATAAAAAAAGCATCTCTGGGAAAGGTATCACAATCCAAAAGCAAGATCCAATCGAATTGTGCTTTTTGGATTAAAACATTCAAGTTTTTGGCGCGTCCAAGAGTACTCGTGTTTTGTTCAAACGAACAATTGGATTGTTGGTTGACAACTTGATTTTCAGGAATAAACTGCGTAGAATGATCGTCTTGACATACAATTTCGAATCGTATTCCAGCGGCAATACATTGTTGGTGCACTTCCATAACCAATGGAAATACGGCATAATTGTAAACCGGAATAAGAATAGAAAGCATTATACGGTGCGTTGAACGACTTCAAAAATTTTGGTATCCTCGCATTTCAATGTTTTGGAAGGGTACTTCATTAACAAGGCATAATCGTGGGTAGCCATGATGATTGTTTTTCCGTTGGCGTTGATTTTTTTGAGTAATTCCAGTACTTCGGCACTGGTTTGTGGATCCAGATTTCCGGTGGGTTCATCGGCCAAAATAAACTCAGGATCGTTTAGTAACGCTCGTGCAATGGCTACCCTTTGTTGTTCTCCGCCAGAAAGTTGGTGTGGCATTTTGTTGCCAAAATCCTGCATGCTAACTTTAGTTAGAACTTCATCTATCTTTTCGTTCATGGCAGCGGAATCGATCCAACCGGTGGCTTTTAATACAAATTGCATATTATCGTTGATGGTACGATCGGGTAGGAGTTTGAAATCTTGAAAAACAATTCCGATTTTGCGTCTCAAAAACGGAATTTCAGCTTCTTTTAGGGATTCTAAATTAAAATCAACAATGTGTCCTGTGCCTTCTGTAAGGGGCAAATCGCCGTATAAGGTTTTGAGTAAACTGCTTTTTCCGGAGCCTGTTTTTCCAATTACATAAATGAATTCGCCGTGTTTTACCTCTAAATTTACATCAGATAAAATGGTTCTTCCTTCTTGATAGATGGTAACGTTGTGTAAAGCTAATACGGTTTGTGACATGATTGTAGTGATTTATTGCGTAAAAGTAAGGAGTTAGGGTTTGGATTCAAAATAAATTCTGTGCATTTGGTCAAAAAAGACTTGATGCGATTTGAAAGGGTTCCAAAAGGGTACTCTTGTTACTCTTTAGCCCTGATCGAAGCGGCATCCTTTTTTAAAATCTAAAAGCTTTTTGAGGCTTTTGGGTTTTAAAAAAGATATAGCGAAGAGCAGGACGATGCCCCCAAGAAAGCCTTTTTTTTGCTGCTCCTCAATATCGTATTTTAATTTTTGAATGATAATAAAATGTTAGAATCGATCGTTAGTAAGGGGATAATATGATATATTTGACCGATTCAAAAATAAGCAAAATGCGTACATTTCACAGGTTTTTTTTAGGGCCTTTTCTTTTTACTTTTTCTATGGTTTCTGCCCAAAAATCTGGCGTTTATACCCATGATTTAAAAGATTTTAACAAGGCGATTTTGTTGTACAACGATCAGCAGTATGCCGCAGCCAAAGTTATTTTTGAGCAAACAGCCAAAAGTACCTCGCAGGAGGAAGTTCAGGCGGATTGTGCGTATTATGTTGCCAATTGTGCCATTCGAACCCAACAATCGAATGCGGATCAGTTGGTGGAGCATTTTGTGACTCAATATCCTACGAGCACCAAACGCAATCAGGCGTATTTGGAGGTGGCTCATTTTTATTTTGAAAAAAATAATTTTCCAAAAGCTTTGTTTTGGTTTGATAAAGTGGACGGTAGTGGGTTGACCAAAAAAGAGTTGGATCAATTTAATTTTCAAAAAGGTTACAGTTATTATAATGCGCGCAAGAAAAAAGAGGCGATTAAATACCTGAATACGGTAGTGAATACCCAAGAATATGGGGCGCAGGCCAAATATTATTTGGGTTTTATGGCCTATGAAGGGGACGATTATAAAGCGGCAACCCAATATTTTGATGAAGTGTCTGGCGAGGAAAAATACAAGGAAAAACTCTCGTATTTTCAGGCGGATATGAATTTCAAATTGGGGAATTTTCAAAAAGCAATCGATTTGGGAGGGAAAGCGATGGGGCAATCTAATGAAATGGAGGTGTCGGAACTGAATAAAATTATTGGCGAAAGTTATTTTAACCTCAAAAATTACGAAAAATCCATTCCGTATTTGTCTCAGTACAAAGGGAAAAAAGGCAAATGGAACAATACCGATTTTTATCAATTGGGTTATGCGTATTACCAGCAAAAACAATATGAAAGCGCTATTGCACAGTTCAATAAAATCATTGATGGTAACGATTTTGTAGCGCAAAATGCCTACTATCATTTGGGCGAATCGTATTTGGATTTGGGTCAGAAAACACAAGCACTAAACGCGTTTAAGAATGCTTCGGAAATGGATTTTAATACAAATCTTCAGGAAGATGCTACGCTGAATTATGCCAAATTGAGTTATGAAATTGGAAATTCATACGAAAGTGTTCCTTCACTTTTGATGGCTTTTTTGCAAAAATATCCCAGAAATTCGAATGTAAGTGAGGTAGAGAAATTATTGATTGATTCCTATATTTCTACTAAAAATTATAAAGAAGCGCTCGTTTTGTTGGAAAGAAACAAATCGGCTGAAAATAAAGGGGCGTATCAAAAAGTGTTGTTTTATAGTGGTTTAGAATCCTATACAGCAGGAGACTATGCCTCGGCAGCAAAACTATTTTATCGTGCAGCAAACGAACCCAAAGATGCATCGATTACCGCTCGTGCCACCTTCTGGAAAGCCGAATCGGATTTTGTGTTGGAGGATTTTAAGTCGGCTTTATCAGGTTTCAAACAATTTGTAAACCTGCCGGCTGCGGCCGCGACCCCCGAATTTAAAAACAGTAACTATAATTTAGGATACGCGAGTTTTAAGTTGAAAGAATATGAGCAAGCAGCAACTTATTTTCAAAAGCAAATTGATCTTACCAAAGAAGACAAAGTGCGTTTGGCAGATGCTTATTTACGTTTGGCCGACTGTAGCTATGTAGGATCCAAATACTGGCCTGCTATTGATAATTACGTAAAAGCGATCGAACTGAAAAGTGTGGATGCCGATTATGCCTATTTTCAAAAAGCGCTTTCTTATGGATTTTTGTCTAAAAACGATAAGAAAATTACGGAGTTGAAGGCTTTCTTGGATCGTTTTCAAACTTCAGTATATCGAGACGATGTGTTGTTTGAATTGGGTAATACCTATGTGGCGGATAAAAAAGAGGATTTGGCTCTCAAAACCTACACTCAATTAATTACCGAATTTCCAGCGGGAACGTTTACCTCAAAAGCGTTGTTGCGTCAGGGATTAGTGTATTATAACGAGGATAAAAACGACTTGGCATTGGCTAAATTCAAAAAAATAGCCGCCGATTTTCCTAAAACCCCTGAGGCTTTACAAGCTGTTGCTTCGGCTCGAAGTATTTATGTGGATAACGGAAAAGTGAATGACTATGCTACTTGGGTGCGTACCTTGACTTTTGTTTCGGTTACCGATGTGGAGTTGGATAATGATAGTTTCGAAGCCGCCGACAAACAAATACAACAAGGAAATACAAAACAAGCGATGGCGAGTTTAAATGCGTACGTAGCTTCTTTTCCTAATGGAGTACACGCGCTAAAAGCAAATTTTAACTTGGCACAAGCCTATTACAAGGAGGGCAATACCGGAAAAGCCATTTTGCATTATGATTTTGTGGTGCAACAACCCCGTTCTGAATTTACAGAGCAATCCCTAGTTCGTTTGGCGCAAATGCATTTGAATGACCAAAGAACGCAACATGCTATTCCTGCGTTATTGCGTTTGGAAAACGAATCGGATATCGCACAAAATAAAATTTTTGCCATGTCCAATTTGATGAAATTGTATTATGAAACCAAGGAATATGGCAAAGCAGTAGTCTATGCCGATAAAGTGTTGGCCGAACCCAAAGCAGAAGAAAGGGTCAAAAGCGATGCCCAAATCATTGTAGCCCGAAGCGCCATTCAAACTGGAGACGAGGCCAAAGCAAAAACAGCGTATGCCAAATTATTGCCTAGTGCCAAAGGCGAATTAGCGGCGGAGGCCATTTACTATGACGCTTTTTTTAAAAATAAAGACGGAAAATTTGAAGCCTCGAATGAAGCGGTTCAAAAATTAGCTAAAAATTATTCGAGTTATCGCTATTTGGGTGCCAAAGGTTTGGTAGTGATGGCTAGTAATTTTTACGGGTTGAAAGATAGTTTTCAAGCAACCTACATTTTAGAAAGCGTTATCAAAAACTTTACCGATTATAATGACGTGGTAGCAACAGCACAAACAGAATTGAATAAAATTAAATCTGAAGAAGCCAAAACGAATTCGTCGATTATCAAATAGTTAAAAAGGTACGGGTAACAAGAATCAACGTACATTTTACAACCAACAAATTACATTCTAAAATTATGAGTTTACCATTTTATATCGTTGATGTTTTTACAGACAAAAAATATGCAGGAAATCAGCTGGCTGTCTTTTTAAATGCTGAAAATTTACGTTCAGATCAAATGCAAACGATAGCTCGCGAAATTAATTTTGCCGAAAGTACTTTTATTACCAAACTAGATACTCAAAAGAACAGTGCCGAGGTTCGAATCTTTACACCGGCGCATGAAATGCAATTTGCTGGGCATCCCATAATTGGTACTTCCTGGGTTTTGATGCATAAAGTATTGGAACATTCGCCTGAAAACATACAACTGAAGGTTCCGATTGGGCCTATTACCATTCAAAAAACCGAGGAGTTGATTTGGTTAAAAGCAGCACAACCCAAATTTTGGGATATTTTTTCAAAAGAGGATTTCTCAGGATTTAGTAATCTGAACAAAGAAGATTTTGAAAATCAATTTCCAATTCAGGAGGTTACTACTGGTAGCGCCTTTGTGTTGGTCGGATTATGTAGTAAAAGAGCGCTGGAACAATTGGTTTTGGACAAAGACAAAACAGACAACTGGCTAAAAAAGAATTGCAAAACACCGCACAGAGCCTTGTATTTTTATTATTTAGAAGGATCGAAATTGTTTAGTAGAATGTTGTGTATCGAAAACAATCAGTTGATTGAAGATGCCGCCACAGGGAGTGCAAGCACCTGCCTGCAAGCCTTTTTGTTGAAGTATCATCAACCTGAATTCGAAATCATTAATTATCAAGGAGATTATATTGGGCGTCCCTCTCAGATTTATTTTAAAGGAAAAGTAACCGATAATCTATTCAATATTCAGATTGGAGGGAAAGCCCAGTTTGTTGCCAAAGGGGAATGGGAAATACAAGAGGCGGAAATCCAATAAAGCACCCACTGTTTTATGATTTAAAAAAATGAAAATGTAGAAAAGTAGTACAGACTTTCTTGCTG
>JBOFUD010000080.1:0-2439 GCA_051652385.1 Flavobacterium sp. | reverse complement strand
ATATTTCGGTTTCGCTTCCGCACCGCTTTTAAGTCGGAAGTATTTTTAAAATTTAAAAATTATGTTTAAACAAAAAATTTATGTAGAAACTAAAGACTTAATTTTTGGTTCTACTTCAAGACGGTGCGCACTAAGTCATAATAATCTTGTGAAGCAATGTCAGAAATCTGTTTTTCTAAATATTCTAATCTACTTAAAACTTTGTCTTCTATTTCTATTCCTCCTTTTATTAATTCTTGTGTTTCTATTTGTCTTTTTAATATAGATCTTAGGTACATTTTATTATAACATCCAAGTTCTAAAATCCTGATTAAAGCAACTCCTAAGTCTACTTCGTGTTTTTGGTTTCCCGAATTGTTTAAAATTTCTTCTGGGGTCATATAAATGTATTTAAAAGTTGTTGTTTTTTTTCGATTTCTACTAAACTGAGGCATAACGTTCCCGCGCTAAACGCAGGCTGGGATTAAAGATGCGTAATCTTTCGGTTAAAAACAAATGTGTCAAATACAAACTATTTTCAAATTAAACCAATTGCCCAGCTTGCTTGTAGCGTGTGTTATGGGTAGCCCTTTTTCCACCGAGTTAAAATTTGTCTTTATGTTGTCTAACGAATTCAATGTTCAATATGTTTAAGTCGTCTTGGTAGGCAAAGAATTTTTGTTCAAGTTCATCCCAAATAGGGGTTGCTAAATCCTGAATTTTTTCTAAAATTTCTTCACGCTCTGTTTTGTTGTGCGGAATTTTTTTGTCGGGAAATTGGTCAATTGCTTTTTGTAAAATATCAGCAGTTATGTCCGCACCAATTATTCGGAAAGATTGAACTGTCAGGTGAGCAAATTCGCTAGTTGAATTATAAAAATATAGATTAAAACCTCCGTTGATGACTTCTCTTTCAAAACATTGATTGTAATAAAACTGTTTTTGTGGTTCAGTCAGCTTGTCCATTTCGTCTCCATATGAGCAAAGTTCTCCAATGTGGTTGTCTAGTTCAATTATGCTTCTATTTATGTCGTCCGATGAAAGCAATTTTTCAAGGTCTAGCTTTTTGCTTTCTGATTTGTCAGAACCGCCAAATAATTTTTTAAATAGGTTCATTGTCTGTTTTTCGGTTTTAGGGTTACCCATAACTAGTATATACTCGCTACAAACTAGCGCCTATACACCTATTTTGGGGTGGATTCTCGCTATAAAGTAGCGTATTATTTAACAAATATAAAAATAATAATTGTATTACAAATCATCAAACGGACTTTTTATTTGTTGCAAACTTTTCGTACTAACGTGCGTGTAAATTTCGGTGGTTTTGCTGCTGCTGTGACCCAATAATTCTTGTATGTATCGCAAATCAGTACCGCTTTCGAGTAAATGAGTAGCGAAGCTGTGTCGCAACCAATGTAAGGTGGCAGGTTTGGTGATTCCGGTCTTTTTTAAAGCTTGTTTCAATACCTGTTGCAAACTTCTATCATCATAGGGCTGCCCTTTGATTTGTCCTTCGAATAAGTACGTGGTGGGTTGGTATACCTTATAGTAGTCCCGCAGCATTGCTAATATTTTAGGAGATAATGGCGCAATTCTGTCCTTTTTGCCTTTTGAGTTTTTAAGCAATACCAAATTTCGTTTAGAATCGATATGCACGGGGCGTAAGGCTAATAATTCGCCACAACGCAACCCGCAACTATAAATCAACGAAAGCATGGTTTTGTGTTTGATATTGCTATGCGCGTTCAAAATTAATTTTACTTCTTCTTTACTCAATACATTCGGCAGCACCTTTTCTCGTTTTGGACGGTGAATTTTATCGACCATCATCTTGGTTTCTCGAATAGTTTGGAAAAATAATTTAATAGCATTAACAGTTTGGTTCTGAAAAGATGCCGACAATTTGTTTTGCAAAATGTATTCGTTATTGTACACAATGACATCTTCATTGGTTATCTCCGCCACGGCTTTGTCTCGATAAAACACCAAGAATGTTTTCAAGGCTTCAGTATAAGTAGCTATCGTACTTTCGCTGTAGCGTTTAGAGCGCAGCCATTGTTTGAATTTTTCGATTTGTTCGATTCCCTCCGGAGAAGGAAGGTGAGCTATGGTCGAAATTTTAAACCGAATCCGATTTTCCAGAGTATCGGGCAAATGCCAAACGCCCAAAGACTGACTCCATCGTGAACCGTCGAGCTGTTTGATACGGGAGATTAATTCGGCATTTTTTTCAAAATAAACGGCAATTCTTTTTTCTTTTCGGTGGCTGATGATTGTGGCTTTCCAATGCATAAGGCTTATAATTAGAAAATTAAAGATAAGAAAAATAGTGAATAGTCATTAGTAAAAAATGAGGAGTGAATGGCTAGGATTGAATGGTTTTATTTGTTTTTATGAAGGGGTCCAACTTAAATTTAAAAGTCAAACCCCTATGGTATTGGTGCTACCACGAATGGAGTG
>JBOFUD010000079.1:0-10258 GCA_051652385.1 Flavobacterium sp. | reverse complement strand
GATGTATTCTAGATAGCCGGTATTGATTTTGTCCAGATAATCTTCGGTGATGTTTTGCTCGTAACCACGACCGCGTTTTTTGATATTTTGCAACAATCGGGTGGTGTTTTGATACAAATACACGTACAAATCGGGCTTGGGCATTTCTTTGTAAATGATAGTAAAGAGGTTGCGATACAAACGGTATTCGTCTTCGGCCAAGGTGATTTTGGCAAAAATAAGCGATTTGAAAATATGATAATCAGCCACTACAAAATCTTTGAACAAATCAAATTGCGCCAAATCATCGGATAATTGTTGGTACCGATCGGCCAAAAAAGACATTTCGAGCGGAAATGCATAACGGTTTTGATCCTTGTAAAATTTGGGCAAAAACGGATTGTCGGCAAAGCGTTCCAAAACCATTTTGGCATTGAAATCTTCGGCTATTTTGTGAGTCAAAGTCGTTTTTCCTGCGCCAATATTTCCTTCAAAAGCGATATAATTAAATTGTTCGAGCGGAATTTTGCTTAACGGGGCAGCGATGGTGGCCACCACAGTGCAGCGGCTTTCGTCGGTGGTTTGGGAGAGTAAATCGGGAATGGATTTTTTAAGAATAGGATGTTCCCAGTCTAACTTTAACTCATGAAAAGGCAACAAAACGAATTTTCGCTCTTGCATCAAAGGATGCGGAATTTGGAGTTTTTCGGTGGCGACAATTTCCTCGTTGTAGGCAATGATGTCGATATCTATACTGCGTGCTTGATAGCCTGCGGTGGTATTTCGGGTGCGACCCAAGCGTTTTTCGATTTTTAAAACGTGACTCAGCATTTTGGTGGCCGACAAGTTGGTGTGTAGCAACAAAGCACAATTGTAGAACGACTCACTTTCAAAACCCCAAGCGGGTGTTTCGTAAATGGCTGATATTTGAACAACCGTACCGGCTTCGTGATGCAACAAATCGATGCATTGCTCCAAAATAGCGAGCCTATTGCCTTGGTTACTTCCTAACGATAAAACGACTTGATGTTGTGATTTCATATAAAATGCAAAGTAAGGAAAAGAAATTAAGATTCGCTATTGATAGCAAGACGGATTGCTTTGAAAATTGAAAAATACGGCTACTTTTGTAACATATAAAGGAGTGGAACGACTTACTTATTTTAAACTGATAACTATGAGATTTTTAGGAAATGTATTGGCAACCGTAATTGGTATTTTTGTATTCATGATGCTTTCTTTCTTCGGAATTATTTTGATTGGCGTGCTTTTTGGAGGCGATTCAGAGGCTGTCGAAGTCAAAAAAGATTCGGTTATTGAATTGAATTTGGAACGTCTTTCCGAAGATTATTCCGGGAAGTATACCGATCCTTGGGTTTCTGCCTTTTCGGAACGAAAAAAAACAGGATTAATTGATGTAATCAACGCTATCGAAATGGCCGAGTCGGATGACAACATCAAAGGAATTTCTATTTTGAATACCAACTCTGGATTAGGAATGGCTCAGAGTAAAGAATTGCGCGACGCTTTGGAGCGTTTCAAAAAATCAGGAAAATTCATTTATTCCTACTCCAATGGATATTCACAAAAAGAATATTACTTGAATTCTGTAGCCGATAAAATATACTTGAATCCGGTCGGTGAATTAGACTTTAAAGGATTATCAACTGAGGTGATGTTCTTTAAAGATTTTCAGGACAAATCCGGTTTAAAAATGGAAGTGATTCGACACGGAAAATACAAAAGTGCCGTGGAACCTTTCTTGGAAAACAAAATGAGTGAAGCCAATAGAGAGCAAACGACAGCTTTATTGCAATCGGTTTGGAATAATATTGTAGTTGATATTTCAAAAAGCCGAAATATTTCTATAGAAAAGCTGAATGAAATTGCCAATGGCCTGCTGGCTAGAACTCCAGAAATGGCAAAAGCCCAACATTTAATTGACGAAATTGCGTATGAAGATGTGTACCATGATGTCATTAGAAAAAAATTAAAAGTCGCTAAAGACGAGGAATACAACACCGTATCGATTACCGATTATACCCAAAAAACAGCAACTACTGCTATCAATATGGATACCAATGATGCCATTGCCATTATTTATGCGCAAGGCGAAATTGGGAGCGGAGAAGGTGACGTTAACGAGATTGGAGAAGGATCGATGCGCCGTTCATTACAAGAAGCCAGAGAAAATGACGACATAAAAGCCATTGTACTGCGAGTGAACAGTCCCGGAGGAAGCGCTTTGACCTCTGATTTAATTTGGAGAGAACTAGAATTGACCAAAAAAGTCAAACCAATTGTAGTTTCTATGGGGAATTATGCGGCCTCAGGCGGGTATTATATTGCTTGCAACGCCAATACTATTTTTGCAGAAAAAAACACCATAACGGGATCCATTGGCGTTTTTGGCGTTTTACCTAATTTTTCGGTAGCCGCGAATCGCTATGGCATTCACACTGAACAAGTACGAACACATGAAAACGCATCGAATTATAGTCCGTTTGTACCCATTGACGAGAAGTTTAAAGCGGTTACTTTGGAGGGCGTAGAACAAATTTACACCACTTTTATCGGACATGTGGCACAAGGCCGAAAAATGACTCCAGCACAAGTAGATGCTATTGCACAAGGCCGCGTATGGTCGGGTACCGAGGCGCTAAAAATAGGATTGGTAGACAAAATTGGCGGCATGAGAGAGGCATTGGCAGAGGCTGCAAGATTAGCCAAAATCAAATCGTACAGCACGATAAACTATCCGGAATACAAAAAAGATTTTGAGGAATTGTTTGCTAACTTTCCCTTTGCAAAATCGAGAGCTACTTTTATACAAGAAGAAATTGGAGCAGAAAACTACCGATTATTGCAAGAAGTAAAACGCATTCAGAATCGCAAAGGAATACAAGCTATTATGCCTTTTGAATTCTCGATTCAATAAAATCATTAAAACTAAAAATCCGTTTAAATCAGTAAACGGATTTTTGGTTTTGTAGGGTCTTGGTATTGGTATACAAGAATTACCAATGTTGCTTTTTAGCCCCGATCGCAGTGGCATCCTTTGCCTTTTTTCTTTAAAAAGGCAAAGATATAACGGAGAGCGGGACGATGCCTACAAGAATGACTTATCTTTCTGCTCCTAAAATTTATAATTAATGCACTTCAATTTGAACCACATAGCCTTCGTTGCTTCGGATATTAAAAACGGTACCGTCGGCAAACAATAAATACTGGCCTTTAACACCAATTAGTTGCCCTTGATAATGTGGCGTTTTATCTAAATTCAAACTAGTAACTTTGGTAGGATATGCTGCCACCGGATACTGCATTTCGGTAATTTCATTTTGTTCTAAATGAAAATATTCCAAGACTTCTTGGGGTAACCAGGGCTGCACTTTTGCTTTTTCTTTCATCAAATCGGCAGCCTCAAAGGTATTGGTTAGCATTTTTCGCCAATTGGTTTTATCAGCAAAATGATTTTTAAGGGCGACCTCCGTAATTCCTGCCAAGTAGCGATTGGGCACCTCTACTAGCACGATGGCTTTTTCGGCTCCTTGATCGATCCAGCGAGTAGGCACTTGAGTTTTGCGTGTGACGCCCACTTTTACCTCACTTGACAAAGCCAAATACACGATATGAGGCTGCAATTGCACTTTTGTTTCATACGCCAAATCCCGATCTGCAATGCCTAAATGCGCGGTACTTAATTCGGGTTTCATAATCCAATCGCCAACAGACGGGCTCGAATAAAAACAATCATAACAAAAGCCTTGGCGAAAAATTTTTTTCTTTTTTCCGCAATTCAAACATTGGAAGCCGACAAATTGAATGCTTATTTCTTTATGTAATAATTGATTGACATTGATAAAACTGGATTCAAAAACCAGATAATACTGTATGGGATTTCCAATTTCGGTTGGCATTTTTGAAAGTACTCCTTCGTATATCATTTGGTGCTGCGGGTTTATATGATTACTAGAATACCAATAAATAGGTGCTTTGTCTTAGAAAAATTGACTCAAATAGACTATCATTTTAGAAAAAACACTATTTTTGGTACAATTGCAAAGTTAGCATTTGTAAATCTATTTTCAAATCTATAATTAGCAGTCTAAATTTTAAAACAACTTTCCTTCATGCCTCTATCCTTCATCAACTCTATCGCCTCTTGGTTTTTAAAACAGCGCATTCATCAAATTGAACTGTTTATAAAATATCCAAATGAGGTACAAGAGGAAGTTTTGATGAGTTTGCTTCGTTCGTCTGAAAACACCTTACTAGGCAAAAAGTATGAGTTTAGTACGATAAAAACCTATGCCGAATTTGCCAATCGAATTCCAATTTCTAGCTATGAAGATTTAGAACCTTTAATCGAAAGAACGCGTCAAGGGGAACAAAACATTCTTTGGGAAACGCCCATAAAATGGTTTGCCAAATCAAGTGGCACCACTAACGCCAAAAGCAAATTTATTCCGGTTAGCACGGAAGCGCTGGAGGATTGTCATTACAAAGGAGCCAAAGATTTATTGTGTTTGTACCTCAATAACAATGAAGATTCAGAGATGTTTTTGGGGAAAAGTCTTCGTTTAGGAGGCAGTTCTCAAATTTACGAAAACAACAATACGTTTTTTGGAGATTTATCGGCTATTTTGATAGAAAATATGCCTATTTGGGCGGAGTTCAGCAGTACGCCCAGCAATAAAGTTTCGTTAATGAGTGAATGGGAAACCAAAATGAGCGCTATTATCAAAGAAACCATCAATGAGAATGTAACGAGTTTTGCTGGTGTTCCTTCTTGGATGTTGGTGTTGATGAATAAAGTTTTGGAGGAAACTGGCAAAACCAATCTGGTAGAATTATGGCCTAACCTAGAAGTTTACTTTCACGGCGGGGTGAGTTTTGATCCGTATCGCGAACAATATCATAAAATATTACCCAAAAATGATTTTAAATACTACGAAATATACAATGCTTCCGAAGGCTTTTTTGCTATACAAGATTTGAATTATTCGAGTGATTTATTGCTAATGCTCGATTACGGCATTTTCTATGAATTTATTCCGATGGAAACTTTTGACACGCCGAATCAGAAAGTAGTTCGCCTAGCCGATGTGGAGTTATTCAAAAATTACGCAATGGTGATTACCACCAACGGAGGTTTATGGCGCTATTTGATTGGCGATACTGTACGATTCACATCCCTGAGTCCCTATCGAATACGAGTTACCGGAAGAACAAAACACCATATTAATGTTTTTGGAGAAGAATTGATGGTCGAAAATACCGATCAAGCCTTAGCCAAAGCCTGTACAGCCACCCAATCTGAAATTGTAGATTATACGGTTGCCCCCATTTTTATGGAAGGCAAAGAAAAAGGCGCACATGAATGGATGATTGAATTCAAAACAAAACCACGAGATTTGATGCTTTTTCATCAAGTGCTGGATACCTCGCTCCAATCTTTAAATTCTGACTATGAAGCCAAACGCTACAACAACATGACCTTAAACCCATTGATCATCAATGTGGCTAGAGAAAATTTATTTTATGATTGGCTCAAACAAAGAAATAAAGTAGGTGGGCAAAATAAAATTCCTCGACTGTCAAATCAAAGAGAGTATCTAGAGCAATTGAAGGAATTACAGAATTAACTTCTTTTTAAACAAAAAAAAACACCTAAATATTTTGTCATTTTTACTTTAAATAGTAATTTCGACGCCTCACGGGATGTAGCGCAGCCAGGTAGCGTACTAGCATGGGGTGCTAGGGGTCGCTGGTTCGAATCCAGTCATCCCGACTTTTTTTCAAAAGCAAAAATCCCATTTACGAGTGTAAATGGGATTTTGTTTTTCTACAAACAAAGTAAAACTTACTGCAACCTTGTTTTATCGTTTTTGTCAAATCGACCGCAGTCGAGATTGATTGTTCTCTACTGCGGTCGAGCTGACAAACATAAAGTTATACAGCAGCCGCTATTCCTGCATCATATCGATGTGTCGATCATGATAGCCTAATAAATACAAAACACCATCCAATCCCAAGCTCGAAATAGAGGTCGAAGCGCTTTCTTTTACTTTAGGTTTTGCGTGAAAAGCAATCCCAAGTCCGGCTAAATTCAACATGGGTAAATCATTGGCGCCATCACCTACGGCTATGGTTTGGTTGATGTGAATCCCTTCTTTTTCGGCAATTGCTTTTAAGTATTCGGCTTTCTTTTGTCCGTCTACGATTTCTCCTAAATAATTGCCCGTTAACTTTCCGTCTTTAATTTCCAATTGATTGGCATACACATAATCGATACCCAATTCTTTTTGTAAATATTCTCCAAAATAAGTAAATCCTCCAGATAAAATAGCTGTTTTATAGCCATAATACTTTAAGGCCTTCATTAAGCGATGCGCACCTTTGGTAATCGGGAGGTTGATGGCTACATTTTGCAATACTTCTTCGCTTAAGCCTTCTAAAAGCGCCATACGTTTTTTGAAGCTTTCGCTGAAATCTATTTCACCATTCATAGCCGATTCAGTAATGGCTCTAACTTCTTCCCCTACTCCGGCCAACTCCGCCAATTCATCGATCACCTCGGTTTGTATTAATGTTGAATCCATATCAAAACAAACCAAACGACGGTTACGACGGTACATATTATCTTCTTGAAAAGAAATATCCACATTCAAATCGCGCGACACATCCATAAAACTAGAGGTCATGGTAATTTTATCACGTAAACTACCGGTAACCGATAATTGAATACAAGAACGAGGATACTCTTCTTTTTCGACGATAGAGGCTCTACCTGTCAATCGTATTATCGAATCAATGTTTAGTTTGTTATTGGATAAAATTTGAGTCACCGCAGACAATTGTACAGCAGTTAATTCTTCTCCCAAAACATTGATGATGTAGCGTTGCTTCCGCTGCGCTTTGACCCAATTTTCATAATCAGGTATTGAAATTGGTATAAATTTCACCTTAATTCCCAACTCATATCCTTTAAACAATAAATCTTTCAAAACATTGCCCGAATCAGCACCTGCTTTTATTTCAAACAAAATACCCAAGGATAAGGTATCGTGAATATCTGCTTGTCCAATATCTAAAATAGTGGCGTCATAAGTAGCCAAAATAGAAGTTAATCCAGCGGTTACTCCTAATTTATCCTGACCTGAAACTTTTAATAAAATAATTTCTTTTGCTACATCTGCCATTTTTATAGAACGATTTAATGAGTGCCAAAAATCGGAATTCTAATGTTTAAAAAAAAGGACTTTGATGTTTTTATCGAAAGTGGAAAGAAAGTTTTAAACGGCCTACCTTTATCAGCGAATTCTAAATAATTACCCTCTTTTAGGGTCAAATCATTAACGAATAAAGCCCAAAAACATCTGTTTTTGAGCTTTATTTTGCTTTTCATTGAGCTTGAAATTACTTACGAAGCCATCTCCAAACGTTTCAATAAGTTTTTATTTAAGGTTTCTTGAGCGTAGTCTTTATCGATTGCTAAGATTTTCTCATCTGAACTTGGCAACTCATACATAGCATCGGTCAAAACGGCTTCGCATAAAGAACGCAATCCACGAGCACCTAATTTATATTCTAAAGCTTTATCCACAATAAAATCCAAGGCCTCATCGGTAATGCTAAAAGCGACCTCATCCATCAAGAATAACTTTTGGTATTGCTTGATTAAGGCATTTTTAGGCTGTGTCAAAATCGCTCTCAAAGTTTCTCTATCTAGAGGATCCATGTGCGTTAACACAGGCAAACGCCCGATGATTTCAGGAATTAAACCAAAATCTTTAATGTCTTTTGGAATGATGTATTGCAACAAATTGTCTTTGTCGATGTTGTCTTCATTTTTGGAAGTAGAATACCCAACCGCCTGACGATTCAATCGTTTGGAAATAATGCGCTCTATTCCATCAAAAGCACCACCGGCTATAAACAAAATATTTTGAGTATTTACCTCAACAAATTTTTGATCTGGATGCTTACGTCCCCCTTTTGGCGGCACATTTACCACAGTTCCCTCTAATAATTTTAGCAAAGCTTGTTGTACGCCTTCGCCAGAAACATCACGAGTAATGGATGGATTATCACTTTTACGAGCAATTTTATCAATTTCATCAATAAAAACAATGCCTCTTTCGGCTTTGGCTACATCATAATCGGCTGCCTGTAGCAAACGTGTCAAAATACTCTCCACATCTTCTCCTACATATCCAGCTTCTGTCAAAACGGTTGCATCGACAATAGCCAAAGGCACATCCAACATTTTGGCGATCGTTTTGGCCACCAACGTTTTTCCAGTACCAGTTTGACCCACCATGATGATGTTGCTTTTTTCAATTTCTACATCGTCATCTAGTTGTTGCTGCATCAAACGCTTGTAGTGATTGTAAACCGCAACCGACATCACTTTTTTGGTTTGCTCTTGACCAATAACGTATTGATCTAGAAACGCTCTAATTTCCTTTGGTTTCTTCAAAACCAAATCACCTAACACGGCTGAATGTCCGTTTGATTTTATTTCTTCCAGCACAATTCCGTGTGCTTGCTCGATACACTTGTCGCATATATGCGCGTCTATACCTGCAATCAACAGACTTGTTTCTGGTTTTTTCCTTCCGCAGAAAGAACATTGTAATACTTGTTTTGCCATCTTTTTTTTAGTGGTCAGTGGTCAGTGCTTAGCCATCAGTATCGGTTTTACAAGAAATTGTTAGTATTAAAAACACATAACTTATTCTTAAAACTGAATACTAAAAACCTGAACACTGAATACTAATTTAACTTCTTCTTAAAACTTCATCAATCATTCCGTATTCTTTGGCTTCATCAGAGATCATCCAATAATCACGCTCGCTATCTGCATATACTTTATCAAAAGTTTGCCCTGAATGATGAGAAATAATTTTATATAATTCATCTTTCAATTTCAACATTTCGCGTAAGTTGATTTCCATATCCGAAGCTACGCCTTGCGCTCCTCCAGAAGGCTGGTGAATCATCACACGAGAATGCGGTAAAGCCGAACGTTTTCCTGCAGCTCCTGCACACAACAAAACCGCTCCCATAGAAGCTGCCATTCCGGTACAAATAGTGGCCACATCAGGCTTGATGTATTGCATAGTATCATAAATTCCTAATCCTGCATATACGCTTCCACCTGGAGAATTCAAGTAAATTTGAATGTCTTTTGAGGCATCGGCACTTTCCAAAAACAACAACTGTGCCTGCACTATATTGGCAATTTGATCGTCGATTCCTGTTCCTAAGAAAATGATTCTGTCCATCATTAATCTCGAAAAAACATCCAATTGCGAAATATTTAACTGACGTTCTTCGATAATATAAGGAGTCATATTCGTTGGGTTCATTGCCGCAACGATTTTATCAAAATACATAGCATTGACACCTTGGTGCTTTGTTGCAAATTTTTTAAATTCTTTACCGTAGTTCATTTTTTTAAAGTTTAAAAGTTTAAAGTTTAAAAGTTTAAGGTGTACTCTTTGAATCGAATCTTAACTATTTAAACAAAAGAGCGTCAAAAAATATTCTTTTGACGCTCAAATATAACTATTTTTTATGGTTTCCGTTTTCAAATAAAATCATAAAGTTTTTTAACAATTTAGGAAATAAAACTTTTACTTCATTCTTCAAAAATCGAATTTCTGACTTTAATTTATTCTCCGTAAGAAGCAGCAATAAACTCTTCGTAAGTCACTTCTTTGGTTGTAGGATTTGCTTTTTCTTTGAACAATTCCAACAATTTGGCTGCTACTACTTGATCAGAAAGTCTTTTCACTTCTTCTTGATTAGACAACACTCTAGCAACAATTCCTTGAACCTCTTCATCCGTTGGATTTGTTTGTCCAAATTGTGCCATTTGTTGTTTGATTGAAGTAGTTGTAAACGCTTTCAAATCTTCAAAAGTAATTTGAATGTTACTTTGAGCCATTGCTCTACCTTCGATCAATTGAAAACGCAATCCTTTTTCAGAACGTGCATATTCTACTTCCGCTTCTTCTGGAGTTAATTTTTTCTCTCCAACGGTTTGCAACCATTTTTTCAAGAATGCAGCTGGTAAATCAAATTTGGTACTGTCAATCAAAAAGTTTTGAACATCTGCCAATAATTTTTGATCCGCTTGTTGAGCGAATTGAACTTCAGCGTCTTCTTTGATTTTTTCTTTCAAAGCTTCTAGCGTAGCTACATTTCCTTCTCCAAATAATTTATCAAACAATTCTTGGTTCAATTCTGCTAGCTCTGAGGCATTGAT
>JBOFUD010000078.1:0-2536 GCA_051652385.1 Flavobacterium sp. | reverse complement strand
ATGCGAAAAAATGAAACGTTTGTGTTTTTATTTCCCTCACACATGGGATATGGTTATCATGGCGATAACAAAAAAATTGGCACCAATATTCCATTGCTTTGTACGGTAACCCTGAAAAATTTTCTTTCAGAAGCTGAACTTCAAAAACAAGAATTACGCAAAGCGAAAGCCTTAAATACCCCACCAAAACCAATCGAAAAAGACACCCTAAATCAATAAAAAAATTAATACTCTAGAAATGAAAAAAAGAATTATTGTTGGATTACTAGCCTTAACGACTTTCTTCTCTTGTAAAAATGAAGAAAAAAACGATTTACCCGATGGATTGTATGCAAAAATTGAAACCAACAAAGGCGATATTATTTTGCAATTAGAATACGAAAAAGCTCCAATTACAGTGGCTAGCTTTATAACACTTGCCGAGGGAAACAACGAATTTATTACTAATCCAAACCTAAAAAGTCGTCCGTATTATGATGGTTTAAAATTTCACCGTGTAATCGAAGATTTCATGATTCAAACGGGCGATCCATTAGGCACAGGTTCTGGTGATGCAGGATACAAATTCAAAGACGAATTTAGCGACTTGCGTTTTGATAAAGGTGGCGTTTTGGCCATGGCCAATAATGGACCAACCACCAATAGTAGTCAATTTTTTATCACCCATTTAGAAACGCCTTGGCTAGATGGCAAACACACTATTTTTGGTCACGTAGTAGGAAACGGCATGGAAGTAGTCAACCAAATCAAGCAAGGTGATCACATGAAAAAAGTGACCATCATCAGAAATGGTGAAGCTGCTAAAAAATTTGATGCTGCAAAAACATTCCATGATTATTATATCGTAGAAGCTGAAAATCAGAAAAAACTGCAGGCCGAAGCTGACGCCTATAATGCACAATTTAAAGCCGATCAGGACAAAAAAATAGCTGAATTTGAAACTTTAAAAGCAAAAGCTACAAAAACCAATACCGGATTAGAATATGTAATCACCAAAAAAAATAATGGTAAAAAACCTACTGCTGGTGCCAACGTTTATATTCATTATGCTGGCTTTTTAGAAAACGGAAGTTTATTTGATAGTAGCATTGAAAGCGTTTCCAAAACCTTTGGAAAATTTGATGCCGCTCGTGCCGCAGCCAAACAATACCTACCCATTCCTTTTGAATACGGCAAGAAAGATGGTTTAATCCCTGGATTTATCGAAGGAATTGAAAAACTAAACTTTGGAGAAAAAGCCACAATTTTCATCCCATCAGCCTTAGGATATGGCGCACAAGGCGTTGGGCCGATACCTCCAAATGCCAACATAATTTTCGAAATTGAATTGTTAGAAAAAATGCCGCAACAATAAAAAACTATTACCAATTATCTTTAACTATGAAATCAAAATTGTTTCTTTTATTATTTTTAGGAATACTAAATAGTACTGCACAAGTCAAAAAAGCGGTTGTTCCTGCCAAAAAACCAGCAGCAAAAACAACGCTTACCCCAACAAAATTAGCGCCTGGCGAAGGAATATTTGCAACCGTTGAAACCAACAAAGGAACTATTGTTTTGGCATTAGAATTTCAAAAAACGCCTGTTACAGTTGCTAATTTTGTAAGTTTAGCCGAAGGCACAAACCTTTATGTAAACAAAGAAAAACTAAAAGGAAAACCATTTTTTGACGGATTAAAATTCCACCGAGTGATTAAGGATTTCATGATTCAAGGTGGCGATCCTGAAGGAACTGGCGCTGGAGATCCCGGTTACAAATTCAAAGATGAATTTACCGATTTAAAACACGACAAAGGCGGTATTTTATCCATGGCCAACTCTGGACCTGCAACCAACGGCAGCCAATTCTTCATTACCCATAAGGAAACGCCATGGCTAAATGGCAAACACACCATTTTTGGACACGTGACAGAAGGTATGGATGTTGTCAATTCAATTCAGCAAAACGATGTCATTACCAAAGTGACAATTACTCGCAAAGGCGAGTTGGCAAAAAAATTCAATGCTCCAAAAATATTCACCACGTATTATGCCAACAAAGCCGAAGATGCCAAAAAACAAGCCGCTATCGAGGCTGAAAACAAAGCGAAAAAAATAGCCTTGGAAGCCGAAGCAAAAAAAGCATACGAAGCTACTTACGCCACGGTCATCAAAGCAAAAGCCGATCAAATCGCAGCTTTAAAAACAACAGGCACCAAAACTCCGTCGGGATTGATCTATCAAATCATCCAAAAGGGAACCGATGTAAAACCAGCTGATGGAACACCAATCTACTTCCACTATGCCGGTTATTTTGAAGATGGAAACCTGTTTGACAGCAGTTACGAAGATATGAACAAAGCCTACGGAAAATTTGATGCAAACCGAGCGGCACAAAACGGCTACCAACCTTTCCCATTCGAAGCAGGCAAAAAAACAGGGATGATTCCAGGTTTTATCGAAGCATTGGGTTTACTCAATTTAGGCGAAAAAATGATCGCTGTTTTACCTGCAAATTTGGCCTATGGCGAAAGAGGTGCCGGCGGCGTAATTCCCC
>JBOFUD010000077.1:0-5962 GCA_051652385.1 Flavobacterium sp. | reverse complement strand
TTTCTTTAAATTCGAGCCATCGCCATTGGTCTTGATGCCTGTCCCAATCATTGAGTAACATATCAAATAATCGAGCTCTGATGTAAGCGGCTTCATCTACAGTTTTACTTTCGTCGGAATGCAGTTCCAATAATAGAGCAGTTGTGCTGATGACATTTCCCGTAAAATTAGGTGCGTCCAGCTCCAAATTATCCTCTGAGGCTTGTTCCTCAAAAAAATACAAGGCACCACCAAATTCAGTATTGTAATCACCCAACGCTTTTTGTTTCGGGATGTAATACAATTTTGGAGTTAGATGATAGACACCAATGGCATCCGAAAGTGACGGAATCACCAACGGAGCATAGGGGTAAGAGCCCGTAAAAGCATCCATGACCAAAGTTTCGGTGGCGGTATTCTTGAATTTGCCTTCTACATATTGGTCCTTAAAAACGGTAGATTGAATGTACTGGCTAGCATTTTTTTTCATCGCTCTCATAACGAATTGTTTGCCGTCTTTGGATCGTAAACGCAAGGTTTTCGATTGATTGCCACCGCCTTTTCTAACGGGAGTTAGTCCTCCATACAAAGTATCCAAGGCAACTGTTTTGGCTGTAATAGGAATGCTGTACGTAGCACGGTATTTTTTGCCCCATAAAAAATCATAAAATTTGGATGTTGTGGTGGCTTGTTCACTATAAATAGAGCTTTTTATTTCGGCAGGAAAAGAAGTAGCTAAGGAAAAAGTGTGTTTTTGGGTGTCCGGTGATAACACGGTGGTTTGATAAGCCACTTTGCTGTCTTTGCTAGTGATAAAGCGAACAAAGGACGATCCATCCTCAAAAATATCCAACAAGGCATACCCATGGGCGCCATAGGAAAAGCGACCGCCTTTGGTAAGTCGGGTTTCAGATACTTTCGATCCTGAGCCACTGATGATTTGGTGCAAGTTGTCCTCCACAAGGTATTGCAGATTGTGGTCGTGTCCCGATAGAAAAATGACTTTATCGTTTTGCTGGGCGGCAGCCACCAGATTTTTCTTTAATTCGTTGTATTTTGCGTTTTGCATATCTGCATTAGAAATGCCGCTGGTTTCTCGCAGTACGTTTTTGAAACTGCCTAAAATAGGGAGGGGGTGTAAGTAACTTTTAAAGGCATATTGCCCCCCATGTGCGCCATTGCTAAACATCGGGTGGTGCAGAGCGACTAGGGTTGTTTTGCCCCTAGCTTTCTTAATTTCGCTCCTGAATTCCTCTAAAAAAGCAGTTCTGGTTTTTATATCGCATGCTTCATTTATAGTAGGTTCGTTGTCCCAATTGGTAATATACCATTGCGAATCGACTAGGATGAGCACAACAGCATCGCTAAGCGTTACTGTTGCGATCGCACAACCATTTCTGGGTAAAAAAGACTTTTTACCCAATTGTTTTTCTACAAAATCCTGCTCCCTTTTTAAGCCCTCGACACCTTTACTATACCAATCGTGATTGCCCGGAATAAAGAGTGTTTTTCCTGGGAAGTGCTGGGCAAGATTAATTTGGTTTTGTAGTTTTATTTCGGCATCTTTTCGGTTGCTATCTCCGGAATTTGGCATGCCCGCTGGATAAATATTGTCTCCTAAAAAGAGCAGGGTACTGTTTTTAGAAGCTGTTTTTAGCGTGCTTGACAGAGAGTTCGGCTGTTGTAAAGTGTCAGAAGCAAGGCCATCACCAGCGTCACCAATCAGAAATAAAGTATGGGCTACTTTTTTGTCCGTTGGATATTTTTCGGAAGGGGTTTCAGCATTATATTGCGGTTTGAAAGTGGCACATGATGGAACAAAAATGGCCAGGATCAAGAAATACGGAAGTGTTTTTTTCATCGATAGTGTTTATCTAAATTTAAAAGCAACTAAAAAAGCCAGGACGGAAATAATAATACCAAACATAAAAATGGTGTAAGTAATTCTTAATAAACGATATTTTTTTTCTAAGACGATTCCCAGATGGTATAAATCTTTAATCATAGAGTTGTACAAATAGTCTCGGTCTTTCATCAATTCATTCATAGCCCAATTATAGTCTTCGTAAGACATGTTATAAAAGTTGCCAAAAAATAATAAATTGACCTTTTTGTCTTCCACTTCTTTCTTAGTAAAGCTACCTTTTGTAACCCTAGGCCTTGTGGCCAAAATAGCAAAAGTGATGGATATAACGCTCGACAAAATCAAAAGTAAGGTGGGTATAATCAAATGGGCATTAGCCGGATTATCTAGTTTTGGAATAATAGTGGTCAGCGAAACGGAAATGATAATGGCATTGACCGACAACAGTATGTTCGCCTTATTATCGACCATCCCACTCAAATTGTTATGGTTTTGAAGCGTTGTTTTGAACATAGTATCCACGGCCTTGTCGGGTTTTTCGGCTTTGGGAGCTTTGGGTGGCTTCATTTTTTGTTCGTGGGTGTCTGTTGGGTCGGAGTACGCTGCTCTTTGGTTTTCAAGGCTATGTTCTTCCATTTGTTGAGGTGTTTTGCAGGTGGGTTTCGATTACTTTTAGGTGAGCTTCTTTTAAAACTTGCCAATTTTTTTGGGCAAATGTGGTGTAATAGTGATGCTTTTTAAGAAACGTGCGATTCATGAGGTACCAGTCTTCGTCTGTGTAGTATTGATCTCGTGTAGTTCCCCATTCATTCCGTAATTGTACTAAGGTTTCAGGATAATTATCTTGGGCCAAGTGCGCATGATCAGCATCTTTTATTATTTTCTCTGCAGCATTTTGGGGAATATGGGTGCAAGTGGTGGCCAATATTAGGTCACTTATGGTTTGTAGATCAGTAGTAGAAATAGTTTTATCCAACAAAAAAGCAGTGGCAAATGCAACACTCTTTTCCTCGTGATTCGCTTCGCCTTCTATATAACCTGCATCATGAAACCAGCCTGCCAAAAGCAATACATCAGTAGTTGGCGGAGCGATCTTTTCAGCCTGGCAAAGGGTTGCAATTCCCCTGACCACATTTTTGGTATGCTCGAGGTTGTGATACGAATAGTTGGAATCCAGTCTGTTCTCAAATAGGGACGTGATGTATGCCGCTGCTTCAGCAACCAAAGTGGTGTTGGGATGTGTAACTTTGACCCGAAGCGCTTTTAAACCCGAAATACCTTGTAAATCCTCGATTTCTAGGGTTTCGATTTCTGGATCCAGTAGGGCTTTGTGCTGCAGGTATTGAATGTATTTTAAATATTCTTTTTCCTCGGTGACGTTAGCATATACAATGGTGATCTTTTCTTTTTGCGTAATGCGCTCCGTGGTGTTTTTTACAAACGCTTTGTCTATCCTTTTTTTAACAACTTCGTAACGGGCATTGTAGGAGCCATCGACATCAAAACGTTTTTCGTCCAAGCGGAAACGAATAGAGATGGGAGAGGAAAAGGCTAAAAGGAGTGCAGTAACGTCAAGCAGGAACGGCAAAGTTGTTTTTAGCTTGTGATGTTCCAATTCCATTTCGCATAGGGTTTCCAATTGCCACAGGCGCAAATTGTGAAGGTAGGTAACATCAAATATTTTGGTGGGGGCAATAGAGGAGCCGATGTACAGATTATGCTCCACGCCATCGGTTTTGAACCGCTCATAATAATGTGGAAATAAGGCCTGCGCTTGCTGTTGTTTGTCATCTAAAACGGTGGAAAGCATTTTATTAATGCTCATGATGGTATCGTCAAAATCCTTCCGAGCCTGATAATAGATGCCGGTTTTACGGTCTAGTTTGTTAAAATAATCCGCTATTTTATTTTTTATTTTTAAATCTTCTAGAGGTTTTTTTAAAAAGGAATGAATTTCGGTTTCGAGGTAATAATGGATGGTTTGTTCCAGATTATTTTGAAAGGGTAGCGCCAATTCCTCCAAAAAGCGATGTAATTCAAATATTTTTTGAGAGAGAACCCCCATTTTTTTTGTGGAATGCAAGAGCTCCATGATGCCAATAATTTGATGAATTTGAGCTCTCAAATCAGTGACGATAGCATTATTTCTATTATCTGATGAACCCTTAATGTCGATTTGTCCATACAATGGATAAACGTCTTTAAATACAATTGCTTTGAACGTGAAGTTTTGATTTGAAAACTTGGAATAGAAATATTTTTTAGCTTCTTTCTTGAATTTCCAATACACACTAGAATGGATGGCGGTGTATTCCTTCTGAATAATAGCCTCCAATTGATTCAGCATATCGTCATTCGTTTTTTCAATGGTGTCAAAAATAAAGGGGAGAAGTAAGGTTAATTTATTGGCATTGAAGGAGTTTATAGCTCTGGTGGTCGGAGAGGCCAATTCAAACAATCCCAACAATTTAGCGTCTTTTATCATGGGTACCCACAAAAAACTGTGAATGTTTTGACGCAACAAATGTGCGGTTAAAGAGGAATGCGTGCCGCTAGTAGCAAATTTTGAAACATCAGGAAGGAGGAAGGGTTGCTGGTTGTGGATTAAATTTTCAAAGGAGCATCCGCATAGGACATTTTTGCAATCAGCTTCTGCCACATCCAGCAGCAAAAAACTTTTTGATTTGCCCTCATTGAAGGGGGGCGCTACAAAACGAGCTTCTTCCTCATCATAAAAAGTCAGACCTATTTTTAAATCAGGAATTTTTAATACCGATCTAAAAATAGATTCAAAGCGATCGCTAAGTTTTGATTTTTCGGGATTCTTTTTTAACAGGTTGGTTTTAAGTTCGGAAACGGCACTTTCTTCGGTGGCATCGATCAAGGTGATAAGGGCAAAACCTTTTAAAATCCAAGAATTTTCAGGAAATGCTTTTTTCCACAATGCGATATCGTCATAATTGTCAATTAATTCCTCAAGATCAACGGCAGTTAAAATCCGAGTGTTTGCTGAAGGAAGGATCTCCATGAAATCAGCATTATACACTATTTTATAATGCGTAAGGAGCCCATTCTTGTCTGGAATGTCATAAAATAGGGGTTTTTCAAAATCAATATTTTGATGGTAGTAGGCCTTTAAGATCAGCGTGCAATTCATGATGTAAAACTGATGGGCTTCCATATCTCGGATACCCAAGTCAAAAGTGCCGTCAACATCGCTCAAAAGGGTCTTGAATTTTTCGGAATAATTAAAAGTAAAATCATAGAACGGGAGGGTAACGGCTTTTATCTCATGATGCGTTAACGCTGCAGGAAATAGTTCTGACAGAAGTTGCTGTATGATTTCTTGATTTTTTTGGATCACCGCTATACTTTCAATGCCGGTCACAAATTCTGGATGGTCTTTTATTTGAGATAACAAAGCTCGGGCACGGGCGGCTTGATAGTCCACCTCAGAAACCGCTTGTTGTTCTAATACTTCAATTATTTTATGAAAGGAAATCAAAATTTTGAACGGACTCAAGTATTTGTAATTCTGTAGCATAGCACAAGAGGTTTAAACCTCCAAGATAAGAATTGTTTCGCATAATACGACATTAAATACCCTTTCAATTTTAGTAAAGAATTGAATTGGAGTGCTTTTGACGTATAAATTTATTCATTCAGTACGGCGCCAATGGGGGACTGTTGAATTGTTTAAAAGTTTAATCGGTTAATTGTTTAACTGTTTAATTGTTTAGAAGTTAAACCGTTTAATCGTTTAAGGCTGTTTAAATGTTTAAAATTTAACTGCTAGTCCACAGCCAATAGCCAATAGCTATTTAATTGTTTAAGGTTTAACTGTTAGCTCACAGCTCACAGCCCAAAGCCCACAGCCCAAAGCTGTTTAACTGTTTAAAATTGTTTAAGTTGGAATTTACAGTTCCTTCGCGCCCTAGCGTCCTAGCGGTTCAACTTTTGGAATTTGGAATTTAAAATATTGGAATTTCTGTTCCCTTCTCGGTTCAACTTTTGGAATTTGGAATTTAAAATATTGGAATTTCTGTTCCCTTCTCGGTTCAACTTTTGGAATTTGGAATTTAAAATATTGGAATTTCTGTTCCCTTCTCGGTTCAACTT
>JBOFUD010000076.1:0-10052 GCA_051652385.1 Flavobacterium sp. | reverse complement strand
TTAAAACTTAATTCCGGAAACAGTGGACTGTGGACCAATCCTTCTTCGGCTATGGGTTTAAGACCAATATAAGTTCCTTTTTGTAGGGTATAAATTAAAATTGATTTTTGGTATGGTTCTACAATCCAATATTCCTTTACGGCATTCTCTTCGTACAAATCGAACTTGATACCCATTGCTTTATTGGAATTGCCAGGCGAAAGAATTTCTATAATCAAATCTGGCGCGCCAAGACAACCTTTATCGTCTAATTTGTCTTTATCGCAAATCACACAAATATCAGGTTGGACTACTGTAGTAATTTCTTGATCCAAAGTACTTTTTTTGAAGTTTTTTAGGCGTACATCAAAAGGAGCATAATAAATATTACAAGGCTTAGTTTCAAAATAACGGTCAAATTTTCGAAATAAATTTATCGAAATTTCCTGATGCTTTCTACTTGGAGCAGGACTCATTTTAAAAATTTTACCTTTCAAAATCTCTAATCTTTCTTTAAAATTCCAAGTAAGATAATCGGCGTAAGTATACGATTTGGAAAGATCTAAACTGTTGATGTCTGTAATAATTGTTTCCATAATAATGCAGATTAATACATCAAAGATACTAATTTGATAGTGGATAAAAACACAAAGGGCACAAAGTCTTTGTTACACTTTATGCCCTTTATCTGTATAGGAGACTGTTTTAAAAACTACAAATCAAATCCTAATTTTACACCTAATTTACTGGCAATAATATCAGTAATTCGTTTTTTAAGTTCCGGTATTTTGATGTTTTCGATCACTGCATTAGAGAAAGCATACATCAATAAGGCTTTGGCTTCTTTTTTAGGAATTCCGCGTTGTTGCATGTAAAACAAAGCCGTTTCGTCCAATTGACCAATGGTACATCCGTGGGAACATTTTACATCATCGGCAAAAATTTCCAACTGCGGTTTGGCATTAATAGTCGCTTTATCACTCAATAAAATATTATTACTTTTTTGAAATGCATTGGTTTTCTGAGCTTCTCTTTCTACATAGACTTTACCGTTGAAAACTCCCGTAGAGCGATCATTGAAAATCCCTTTATAATCTTGAAAACTTTCGCAATTTGGAGTAGCATGATGAACCAAAGTATAATGGTCTACGTGCTGTTTTTCGCCAATAATTGTGATTCCATTCAAGGTACTCGTTAAACGCTCCCCAAAATGATAGAAATTCAAATTATTTCTAGTTAAATTTCCTCCAAAAGAAAAAGTTTGTACTGAAACATGACTTTCTTGTTTTTGAGAAACATAAGTACTATCAATTAAATTGGCCTCGGCAGCATCATTTTGAATTTTATAATAATCTACAATGGCGCGTTTTTGAGCAAAAATTTCGGTAACTGAGTTCGTCAAAACGGCATTATCGTTTAAACATTGGTGTCTTTCGATGATTTGTACATGCGAATTCTCACCCACGATAACCAAATTTCGAGGTTGAACCAAAAGCGCTTTCTCAGAACCGGTAGAGAAATACATGATTTCGATAGGCTTATCCGTTACTTTACTTTTCGGAATATTGATATACGCCCCTTCACTTGCAAAAGCCGTGTTCAAAGACGTTAATGATTCGTCTTTACTGGCAATTTTATTGAAATAATTATCGATAATCATTTTGTACTTGGGTTTATTCAATGCCGATGACATCAAACAAACATCAATTCCGTCATGAGTAGTAGACGACAAATTGGAACTAAAAACACCATCTACAAAAACGACCTTATAGGTGTCTACTTCATGCAAAAAATATTTCTTAACCTCTTTGTACTCGATCGTATTTTCGGTGTTGGGAAAAACACTAAAATCATTTTTTAGAATAGCATTCAACGAAGTATACTTCCAAGCTTCTTCTTTTTTGGTGGGAAACCCTTTGTTTTCAAAGTTCTTTATGGCAGCTGTACGAATAGTATGAAGATCGGTTTGCACATCAATCTTTTCTTCAAAGGCCATAAAGGACGATACTAATTTATCTCTTAACATAGTTTTACTGTTTATGGTTTATGGTTTTAGGTTTATTGTTTCTAAAGGCAACAATAAACGATAAACTACAAACATTTTTACGCTTCTTGTTCTTGTTTGATCCAGTCGTATCCTTTTTCTTCTAGCTCATACGCCAATTCTTTGGTGCCTGATTTTACAATTTTACCATTGTACAATACGTGTACAAAGTCCGGAACGATATAATCTAACAACCGTTGGTAATGCGTAATGACTACAATAGCGTTTTTGTCGCTTTTTAGTTTGTTTACGCCATTGGCAACGATTCGTAGGGCATCGATATCCAAACCAGAATCGGTTTCGTCTAAGATGGCTAATTTTGGCTCCAACATGGCCATTTGAAAAATTTCGTTACGTTTTTTCTCCCCACCAGAAAACCCTTCATTTAAAGAACGGGATAAAAATTTTCGGTCAATTTCTAACAATTCTGATTTTTCGCGAATCACTTTCAACATTTCGTTGGCAGGCATTTCCTCTTTACCATTGGCTTTGCGCGTCTCGTTGATCGCAGTACGCATAAAATTGGTTACCGAAACTCCTGGAATCTCCACTGGATATTGAAACGAAAGAAACACCCCTTTGTGCGCTCTTTCTTCTGGACTTAATTCTGCAATATCTTCGTGGTCTAAAAAGATTTCGCCTTGGGTTACTTCATAGTTTTCATTACCAGCAATAATGGCCGAAAGTGTACTTTTACCAGCACCATTAGGTCCCATAATGGCATGCACTTCGCCAGCTTTTACCTCAAGGTTGATTCCTTTTAATATTTCTTTGTCGCCTATGGAGGCGTGAAGGTTTTTTATACTTAACATATTTTATTTGGAAATTTGATAATTTGGAAATTTGGAAATTCCAATCTTATTTTTGTTTAGACGTAATTATTATTTTATTTACTATTCTGGATATATTATTTATTTGCTCCGTCAATTCATCTACATGCGGATAATTTTCAGAAAATTGACATAATTCTAACCAATAAATTGTTTCTTCAATTTCTTTAGCCGAAATTTTAAATTTATGTATAAAATCGGCTTTACTTTCTGCATTTTGAGCTTCTCTGATATTTGCGCCAATTGAAGTTCCAGATTTTAATAATTGATTTGCTATTACAAACTTTTTATTTTCTTGCAAACTATCACAATATTTAATTATGGCTAAGGCAAATTTAAAAGTCAATGTTACAATTACATTTTCTTTGTTCTCCATTTACAAATTTTCAAATTAACTCATTTACAAATTTAATTATCCGACACTTCCTTCTAACGAAATTTCTAATAATTTTTGGGCCTCCACCGCAAATTCCATAGGTAATTTATTTAGAACATCTTTGCTAAATCCGTTCACGATTAAGGCGATGGCTTTTTCGGTTGGAATACCGCGTTGGTTGCAATAAAACACTTGATCTTCTCCAATTTTACTGGTGGTGGCCTCATGTTCAATTTTTGCTGATGGATTTTTACTTTCGATATACGGAAAAGTATGTGCACCACAATTATTACCCATTAATAATGAATCGCATTGCGAAAAATTACGAGCATTTTCAGCTCTTGGGCTAATTTGTACTAAACCTCTATAACTGTTTTGTGATTTTCCTGCTGAAATTCCTTTGGAAATAATAGTCGATTTGGTGTTTTTTCCCAAATGAATCATTTTGGTTCCTGTATCGGCTTGCTGGTAATTGTTGGTTACTGCAATAGAGTAAAACTCTCCTACCGAATTATCGCCTTTTAAAACTACCGAAGGATATTTCCAAGTTACCGCAGATCCGGTTTCTACTTGCGTCCACGAAATTTTAGCATTGGCCTCGCAGAGTCCTCTTTTGGTTACAAAATTATACACACCGCCTTTTCCTTCTTTGTTTCCTGGAAACCAATTTTGTACCGTTGAATATTTAATTTCGGCACCATCCAAAGCGATCAATTCGACCACTGCGGCATGCAATTGATTTTCGTCACGACTTGGAGCGGTACAGCCTTCTAGATAAGAAACGTAACTTCCTTCATCAGCAATTAGAAGAGTTCTCTCAAATTGTCCGGTTCCGGCCTGATTGATTCTAAAATAAGTAGAAAGCTCCATTGGACATTTTACTCCTTTTGGAATGTAACAGAAACTTCCATCAGAGAAAACGGCCGAATTTAAAGCGGCATAAAAATTATCTTTTTGTGGAACAACAGTACCTAAATATTTACGAACTAAATCTGGATATTCTCGAATAGCTTCGGAAATACTCATAAATATTATTCCTTTTTCTGCCAACGTTTTTTTGAATGTTGTAGCTACTGAAACCGAATCTACCACAATATCCATAGCCACATTGTTCATCATTTTCTGTTCATCTACAGAAATCCCTAATTTTTTATACATTTCCAAAAGCTCAGGATCAACGTCATCTAATGTCTTGTTTGGATCTACTGCTTTTGGCGCTGAATAATAGGAAATGGCTTGAAAGTCTGGTTTTTGATAGTGTACATTGGCCCACTCAGGTTCGATCATTTCTTGCCAAGCACGGAAGGCTTCAATGCGCCAATCGGTCATCCATTCGGGCTCTTCTTTCTTTTTTGAAATCGCACGAACAATTTCTTCATTTAAACCAATAGGAAAGGTTTCCGATTCTAAATTGGTATAAAATCCGTATTCGTATTCTTTATTTTCTAGCTCGATTTTTAAATCGTCTTCGGTATATTTACTCATACTATTTTATTTACAGAGAAAAAGATTCTCCACACCCACACGTTCTTTGAGCGTTGGGATTATTAAAAACAAATCCTTTTCCGTTCAAACCACCCGAAAATTCTAAAATGGTTCCGGCAAGGTAAAGGAATGATTTTTTTTCAACGGCAATGGTGATGTTGTTATCTACAAAAATCTGGTCATTTTCTCCTTTGTTTTTGTCGAATTTTAAATCATAAGATAAACCAGAGCATCCACCGCTTTTTACGCCTACTCGAACATAATCTGTAGCGGCATCAAAGCCATCATCTTTCATTAAATCGATGATTTTTGTTTTGGCTGTATCAGAAACCTTTATCATTTGTACTTGTATATTTGGTTATTTATTTGAGTTTTTTGCTGTTGCGAGACCTTCAATAGTATGTTATATTGATTTTGTCTAAATTAACTGCAAATGTATTACTTTAAAAAGATTTTGGCACTCTCGTTAACATTTTAATGTTTGATAACTCGATAAGAAAAATTGATCACATCTTCAAATTTACATTTTCTATCCAGGGGGCATAAAAAACCCGCTCAATTTAAAAAATTAGCGGGAAGTGTAAAGTTTCGTGCAAGAACCTATTTTATTAAGAGCAAGTTATTTTATCTACTCTATTTTGATGTCTTCCACCTTCAAAATCTGTTGTTAAAAAGGTTTCAACAATTTCAACTGCTTGTTGGATAGAAGTATAACGTGCTGGAATACTTACAATATTGGCGTCGTTGTGCAATCGGGTTAAATAAGCAATTTCTTTGGTCCAGCATAATCCTGCTCTTACGCCTGCATGTTTATTAACGGTCATTGCAATACCATTACCGCTTCCACAAATAACGATACCAAAATCAGCTTTTCCTTCTTCAATATCAATAGCAACAGGATGCCCAAAATCTGGATAATCTACTGAAGCCTCTGAATCTGTTCCATAATTGGTTACTTGGTGGCCTTTTGATTCTAAATAAAGAACAATCGCTTTTTTATAATCTGGTCCTGCGTGATCGTTTCCGATAGAAATTTTCATTGGATAGTGTGTTAAGTTGTGAGTGTACAAATTTAACCAAAGTAATTGAGTTTCACTTATAATTTTTTTAGATACATTCGCCATTATTATAAATTTTAAACTACAAAAAAAGGCTAGCAACCAACACACACCAAACTAAGACGTTAGCTTTCGTAAAATAAACAATTCTGCTTAAAATACTTAAAACCAACGAAATAAATGTATATCAATTGTTAATTTTTTACATTGTTAATAGCAAAAGCTAAATCGTTGATATTCAGTTAACTTTAAATTAACATAAGTTGTTAATAAGTTCGGACAGAATATTAGAAGTTTTTGGAGTTTGCTTCAAATAAAAGCGTAATCCAAAATAGGAACTTATAAACCAAGAAAAGTTAGGTTATTTTTTAGATAAGTTATCAATACATAGCTAAGGGTTATCAACATAAAAAGTGAAATTACTTTTTTACAATTGGAGTACAAAACGGATTATCAACGATTGTTAATTAAATATTAAAAATAGCTATTAAACAAGCTCTTACGCTTAAAAGTAATTGTTAATAACTCCAAATAAGTTCTATAAACTTCATATTCACACTTTTCACTTAAATTTTATGGGTGCTATTAACACGCTATAATACCCATCAAAAAATATTTAAATTTAAATTTTTCTTTTTTATTAAAATAATGAATGTTGACAACTTTGAATTTTGAAAAGTAATTCAGGATCACTCAAACAATTTTCAAGTGGGTAGTGAGATCATCCAAAATCATTTGTACCCTTTCAAAATCGTTAGGATGAACTTTGAGTTGTATGCCTCCAATGGCATGCGTGTAAAATGGAGCAATTGAAAGTGTCATTTCATTTTCGAAGAAAAATGGAATACTTTCCATCTCCAAAATATGTTTTAAAACTATAATTTCATGAGGGTAATTGAATGTCGCAATTGTTTTAAAGTCTTGCATAACAGAGGTTTGCGCAAAGATATAAAAAATTGGTTCACTATATATTTTATTTAAAACCAACGCTCATTCGCGTTTAACCATTACTATTTTGTAATTTTATGGCTTATTAGAAAAGACATATGCGTAAAAGAGCCAAAAAGCCAGCGAAGAAAGAATTGGATTTTAGTGATAAAATCTTCAAAATATTGGCACAAAATCCTAACAAGGGATTTAATTACAAACAAATAGGAGCAAAGCTTGAACTTGATGACACGCAAAGTAGAAATCAAATCATTAAGGATTTGAAACTCTTGGCAGCATCCAAAAAAATTACAGAATCAGAACCAGGAACTTATTTACTAAAAGCCATTAGTCAAGATTATTACGAAGGAACGATTGACATGACTGGTCGTAGATCTGCCTATTTTATATGTCCAGACTTTGAGGAGGATGTTTTTATTCCTACCAATAATTTGAATCGTGCCTTAGACAAAGACAAAGTAAAAGTCTATGTGTACAACCGACGAAAAGGCAAACGTCCAGAAGGCGAGGTCATTGAAGTAGTCGAACGACACAAAACTGATTTTGTTGGAGTGATCGACATTCAGAAAAATTTTGCTTTTGTATCGACTGCCAATCCCAAAATGTATACTGATATTTTTATACCAAAGGATAAAATAGGCGAGGCTGAGCAAGGCGATGTGGTGCTGGTTCATATTGAAGATTGGCCAAAAAGAGCCGATAGTCCGTTTGGTCAAGTCATTAAAGTACTAGGAAAACCAGGTGAACATGATACCGAAATTCATGCTATTTTGGCTGAATATGGGTTGCCTTCTGAATTTCCTATTGAAGTTGAAACTTTTGCTCAAAAAATTGATACCACCATTCAAGAAAGCGAAATTGCAAAGCGTCGGGACATGCGCGACACGCTCACCTTTACCATCGATCCAAAAGATGCCAAAGATTTTGATGATGCGTTGTCTTTTAAAGTTTTAGAAAATGGAAATTTCGAAATTGGCGTACACATTGCTGATGTTTCGTATTATCTAGAAGAGGGAACGATACTCGATGACGAAGCCTATCAACGTGCCACCTCAGTTTATTTAGTAGATAGGGTAGTACCCATGCTACCCGAAGTATTATCCAATTTTGCTTGTTCGTTACGTCCACAGGAAGAAAAATATACTTTTTCGGCAATTTTTGAATTGGATGCCAAAGCCCAAGTCATTAATCAATGGTTTGGAAGAACGGTTATTTTCTCGGACCAACGCTTTGCGTACGAAGAAGCTCAATACATTATTGAAACCAAAGACAATACCATTCCAGAAGCTACTTCAATCACCGGAAGTTCCTATGTTGTTCCAGATCCAATTGTGGCCGCTACCCTAAAAATGGATGAGTTAGCCAAAATATTGAGAAGAAACAGAATGAATGATGGCGCTATTTCTTTCGATAAAGTTGAAGTAAAATTCAATTTAGATAAAGACGGCGAGCCTGAAGGTGTATATTTTAAAGTATCAAAAGATGCGAATCATTTGATCGAAGAATTTATGCTTTTGGCCAATCGAAAAGTAGCGGAATTTATTGGTAAGCAAAAGAAAACCTTTATTTACAGAATTCACGATGAGCCCAATGAAGACAAGCTAATTGCCATGCAAAATGTGATTGCTAAATTTGGATACAAAATTGATTTTAGAAACAAAGGCGATATCTCCAAGTCATTGAATGCTCTAATGGAAGAGGTGAGTGGTAAAAAAGAGCAAAATCTTATTGATACGCTCGCTATTCGTTCGATGAGTAAAGCAAAATATTCTACTGATAATATTGGTCATTATGGATTAGCTTTCGATTATTATTCTCATTTCACCTCACCTATTCGTAGGTATCCCGATGTGATGGTACATCGTTTGTTACAATTTTATTTAGATGGTGGTAAATCAGCCGATGAGGAAATCTATGAAACGAAATGCTTACATTCTTCCACTATGGAAGGTTTAGCAACCCATGCAGAACGCGATTCGATTAAGTACATGCAAGTGAAGTATATGCAAAATCATCAGGATCAAGAGTTTTTGGGTGTCATTTCGGGAGTAACAGAGTGGGGAATCTATGTAGAAATCATCGAAAATAAATGTGAAGGAATGGTAAGAATTCGTGATATAAAAGATGATTACTATACTTTTGATGAAAAGCAGTACGCTTTAGTGGGGGCTACTTCGCACGATTTATTACAATTAGGCGACGAAATTTTTGTGAAAGTAAAAAATGCTGATTTAGTAAAAAAACAACTTGATTTTAATTTTATAAAAAAGAATAACTAAGTATTATGAAAAAGATTATTATACTAGTAACCCTGCTATTAATTTCCAATTTACACGGGCAAGTAATTAAGAACGTAGGCGATTTTGATAAAGTTAAGGTATTTGATAAATTAACTGTGAAACTCTTTCCTTCTGGAGAAAATAGCATAAAAATTACGGGAACAAGAGCGAGTGAAGTAGAGGTGATCAACAACAATGGAGAAATCAAATTACGGATGCCATTTCCTAAATTATTAGCGGGAAATGACATAAAAATTGAATTATATTTCAAAAAAATTGAAAGTATCGATGCCAGTGAAGGAAGTTATGTTTCGTGCGATTTTCCATTTAAGCAAACGCTCTTAGCGGTTAATGCTAAAGAAGGTGCACAAATAAACGTTGAATTCGATACTCAGAAAGCGGTCATACGTGCTGTGTCTGGTGGTATTTTGAATGTGGTTGGAAAAACCAATAATCAAACTATTACTATTGCTTCAGGAGGTATTTTGGAGGGGAAAGATTTAATTAGCGCACAAACCACTATAAACGTTTCTGCGGGCGGAAAAGCTGAAATATATGCAACAACCTTAGTCGATGCTAAAGTGAAGGCAGGAGGCTCTATTTACATTTATGGAAAACCGAAACAAATTAATCAGGAAACCATTCTTGGAGGTACTATAGTAGAAAAATAGTACCATATGATTAAGTACTTATTGATTCGCTTTTATGGTACAATAGATGATGCACCAAGTAGCTTCATTAAATAAACATTGAAACAACAATGATTAACGATATTTTAGCTGGAATTCCTTGGGGAATTTTTTTGAGTTTTATGATTGGTCCTGTATTCTTTATCTTACTTGAAACGAGTATTAGTAAAGGATTCAGAGCCGCTATGGTTTTTGATTGTGGCGTTATTTTTGGAGATATTATTTTTATTTCCATTGCTTATTTAGGAAGTTATCGTTTAATAACGAGTCTCAAAGATGAGCCTTCTTTGTTTATTTTTGGTGGAATTGTGATGCTAGCTTACGGAATTATAACTTTCATAAAGTTGAGTAAAATTGACGATGC
>JBOFUD010000075.1:0-2122 GCA_051652385.1 Flavobacterium sp. | reverse complement strand
GCCGCTTTTTCCATGGCTTTTCGTTTTTCACGAATCAATTTTTCCAATTCAGGTTTCGATAAATAAGCGGTTTCTGGTTCAGCTGCTTTGGCAATTGTATGGCCCAATTCATATTCTACCAACGGATTTTTCGTAAACGCACTCTCTATTTTTTTCTCTAAGGCCTGCGGTACTTTATTGTGTAGCGTATTGTAATTGATTTGTTTGGTACGACGATACTCTGTTTCGTCTATTGTTTTTTGCATGCTCGCTGTAATTTTATCGGCATACATGATGGCTTTTCCGTTTAAGTTACGAGCGGCTCGCCCAATGGTTTGTGTTAAAGAGCGATGACTGCGCAGGAAACCTTCTTTGTCCGCATCCAAAATGGCAACTAAGGACACTTCTGGTAAATCCAATCCTTCTCTCAGCAAATTGACGCCAATCAACACATCAAAAATCCCTTTTCGTAAATCCTGCATGATTTCGATGCGTTCCAAAGTATCTACATCTGAGTGAATATAGCGGCAACGAATGGAAACTTTTGTCAAATATTTGGCTAATTCTTCGGCCATTCTTTTGGTCAACGTAGTCACCAATACGCGTTCGTCTAACTCGCAACGCACTTGGATTTCCTCAATCAAATCGTCAATTTGATTCAGACTTGGGCGAATTTCAATAATAGGATCTAGCAAACCTGTTGGGCGGATAATTTGCTCCACATACACTCCTTCACATTTTTGTAATTCATAATCGGCTGGGGTGGCCGAAACATAAATGACTTGGTTTTGCATCGCTTCAAATTCCTCGAATTTCAACGGGCGATTGTCCATAGCTGCTGGCAGTCGAAAACCATATTCCACCAAATTTTCTTTTCGAGATCGGTCGCCGCCATACATGGCATGCACTTGCGACAAGGTCACGTGGCTTTCATCGACTACCAACAAAAAATCATTGGGAAAATAATCTAATAAACAGAAGGGCCTAGTGCCTGCCTCTCTTCCGTCAAGATAACGAGAATAATTTTCTATTCCAGAACAATAGCCCAATTCTCGGATCATTTCCAAATCGAAGTTGGTGCGTTCCTCAAGGCGTTTGGCTTCAAGGTGTTTGCCTATTTCTTTAAAATAATCGACTTGTTTGACCAAATCTTGCTGAATTTCCCAAATTGCGTTCTGCAACACATCGGGCGAAGTCACAAACATATTTGCAGGATAAATAGTCAGTTTCTCAAAGCGTTCGATAACTTTAGCGGTTTTGGTATCAAAGCTCTCAATTTCTTCTATTTCATCTCCAAAAAAATGAATTCGAAACGCATCATCAGCATAACTTGGATACACTTCTACTGTGTCACCTTTAATTCTGAAATTTCCTGGGGTAAACTCAGCTTCGGTTCTGGAATACAGACTTTGCACTAAACTATGCAATAATTTTGTTCTTGAAATCATTTGATTCACCTCAACAGCGATCACATTTTTTTGAAATTCCACTGGATTTCCAATACCATAAATACAGGAAACCGAGGCAATCACAATAATATCACGACGCCCCGAAAGCAAGGAGGAAGTGGTACTTAAACGCATTTTTTCTAACTCCTCATTGATCGATAAATCTTTCTCAATAAAAACACCTGTAACCGGCATAAACGCCTCAGGTTGATAGTAATCGTAATACGAAACAAAATATTCCACCGCATTGTTCGGGAAAAATTGCTTGAATTCCGAGTACAACTGCGCCGCCAGCGTTTTGTTATGCGCCAAAATCAAAGTGGGTTTTTGCACTTCTTGAATTACATTGGCCACCGTAAAGGTTTTTCCAGATCCCGTAACCCCCAAAAGTGTTTGATAAGGATCGCCCGCAACAATACCCTGCGAAAGTTTTTTTATGGCTTGAGGTTGGTCACCTGTTGGTTGATAATCTGATACAATTTGGAATTTCATTACATAACTGTGCTAACTTGTTGTTGCAAAAAACTAGGAATCTGATACAAAAATACAGCTAATCCTCAGTTTTTAAATCTTCTACAATTGTTATTTTTTGGAACCGCAGCAAAAGGCGTTTTACCCAACAAAGTCCCGCTATCCGCTATATCTTGCTTGGCCAACCCCGCCAAGCAAGGATGTCGCTCCTATCGGGGTTAGGG
>JBOFUD010000074.1:0-2145 GCA_051652385.1 Flavobacterium sp. | reverse complement strand
TAGGGCTGTCTTGGTAGGTAACGTTGTTCAATGAAAATTCATACGCTCCTTTTCCTGAATAAAGAAGAGTAATCGTATTGTTGTTTCCAGCAAAGTCTTTTATTTCAGCTCCTTCATAAACGGCTTTTTCAGATGATTTCACCAAAAAGGTTTTGGTTTTTTGGCATCCCTTGTTATTGGTAACCGTCACCGAAAAAGTTCCTTCTTGTTGTATGGCAATCGAGGCGGTGGTTTGGGCTGTATTCCATAAATATCCTGAAAAATTTGTATCCACATTCAATCGCAATGGGGTTCTAGAGCAAATAAAAACAGTCTCAGTTTCAAAATTTTTCGGATCAAAAGTAATCACTTCCAACGTAATTGGGGTAATTCCGTAGCAATCGTTTCCATTTTTTATTCTAGCATAAATAATTTGACTGAAGGCTTGGGTGTTTTTGAAAACAGCTGGTAGTTTGTTTTTTTCGATCAAAGCAGCTGCAGCGCTCAGATAATAATCAGCAGTCAAACCAGCGGGTAAATTTTTAAGTAATTCGGGTGTTACCAAAGTCGATAAGTCAAATTCATATAATCCATCCTGAACACTATCACCGTCACAAATTGCAATGGAATTGGGACTTGCCACTCGAATGGTAGACGTGCTCAAGGTGATGGTTGCTATTTTGGAACAGCCAAATGCGGACGCTGCCTTAACATATAGCTTTTGGTCAAGACTTGTATTGCTAAAGGTTGCAGAAAGTGCAATTGGATTTGTATCATTTTGAGCATCGGTCAGGCTACTATGCCAAGTTGTTTTTATACTATTGGAATCGTTGTTTTTTATTTGAGCATCAAACGTTGCTAGATCATATTCGGTCAATCCATCGCCATCCACATCGCACTGAATAATCGAAGCATCGTTTAAATTCAACGCATTCGCGTATTCTATTTTGATACCTTCAGAAAGGACACAAGAAGTAACGAAAGTAACTTCTACCGTATACTCTCCGGCCGAAGTTACGGTATATTTAGGTTGGTTTTCGCCGGGAATTTCAACGCCATTTTTAAACCATTTATGACTATTTGTTGCCGGGATAGAAGTGTTCAATACCAATTGTTCTCCAGAGCAAATAGGATTGTTTGAATTTATCAATCGATCAGGACCTAATGCTATTTTTGAGCTGAAACTACCTGCTTCTATAAAAACTGCCGAGTCAAAATCTTCCCATCCATCATCGGCGATTACCAGTTTTATGTGATAGGTTTTGCCTGCCGTTACTTTAGTTTCTGCTGTCAATACTTTTGTTTGTCCTGCATAATTGATAGGGCTTGTAAACGTATTGTATCCGTTAAAATAGGTTTCGTTTTTGGCAGGGCAACCCGGATTTGTACTATTATCAAGACTAACAGGATTTATAAAAGGATGTACAGTGGTAGATGCGACCGGCGTTGATGTTCCGGGTAGTACCGCTAGATTTTGGTAGGGTAAATTACTCCCTTTTTCTTTAATCAAAAAGGCAAAACCATCCGAGAATTGGCAAGGAAAGTAAGATTGGTATTCATTGGAAGCAAATAAATAATTGAAACTAATAAAATCGGTCAACGACACAAAATCAAATTCAACTACAGTGGCATTTATACTTGTAATACCTAAAGCGGCGTCTAAATCAGCGTCGCCTTTCCAATTGCTCGAGCCGCTATTGTTTTGATTGTCACTATAAGGGCCGGGATTTCTGCTGCTACTCCAAGTACTCAAAAACACCCCTTCTTTAAATGGAAATGTAGTAGAAGCGCCATCAAAAAAACCAAAACTTTGCCTGCCAGTTGTAAAGGAATCTCCCGCTGCATTAAAGTTGGAAACTTGAGCGCAAGTGCTATTTACCAATACTTTTTCAACTAAATATTGGGTGCTAAAAGTATCATCAACCTTGATGTATTGGGCCTTTGTTTGTTGAAAACAACAGAAAAGGAGTGACAATAAAAGAGGCGAGATTATTTTCATAGTATGACAAATATACTATAAATCACGCTTTTTTAGTAATTTGTACGACAGGTAGTTAAACACGAGGATCCAAATAAGCACGATGAGCAAGGTGAAAAAAGGCACACCGTAATCCTTGGTGTTTTCTATGCCCATTTGAGCTCCCATATTTTGTACAACGGATAATC
>JBOFUD010000073.1:0-8219 GCA_051652385.1 Flavobacterium sp. | reverse complement strand
GACTTGCAAAAGGATGCAGGTTTTGAGGATACGGCAGCCGCTTTTTTTGATGCCGATCAAGATGGTGATGCTGATTTGATGGTGGGTTCTGGAGGAAACGAAAAAGCTGACCAAGTCAATTACAAAAACAGATTATACCTAAATAACGGGAAAGGGTTTTTTACAAAAAATGCAGCTACCTTGCCAACAACCAATAATAATGTCGCCGTCGTTGCCCCTTATGATTTTGATAACGATGGCGATGTTGATGTTTTTATTGGAAGCCGAAGTGTTCCCGGAGTGTATGGAATTGATCCAAAGCATTTATTGTTGGAAAACGATGGGAAAGGGAATTTTGCCAATGTAATTGATAAAAAAGCTTTTAAAATTAATGCTTACGGAATGATCACTGACGCCGTTTGGCAAGACATTGATAATGATTCTAAAAAAGATTTGCTTTTGGTTGGTGAATGGAATGCCCCCATGATTTTCAAAAATACAGGGCGAAGATTGGTTTCTTTTCAATCCAATTTAGGAGATTTTACAGGTTTTTGGAATGCGATTCAATGTGTAGATTTAAATAATGATGGCCAAAATGATTTGGTTCTTGGAAATAAAGGTAGCAACACCTCCTACAAAGCCACCAAAACCAAGCCAATGAAATTGTTTATCAATGATTATGATAACAATGGAACAATTGAACAAATTACCACTCAAACCATAGATGGAAGAGATGTTCCCTTGCATTTGAAGCAAGAGTTGGCCAAACAAATTCCCATGATTAAAAAGAAAAATTTGAGTTATGCCGATTATTCTAAAAAGACCTTCCAAGAACTTTTTGATACTGAAGTGATCAACAATTCGGTTCAAAAAACTGCAACCCTGCAAGAAAGTTGTGTCGCCATTAACAAGGGAAATGGCAAGTTCGAAATTCAATCCTTACCGAAAGAGGTGCAGTTGTCTTGTGTTACTGCTATAACAACTATGGATATCAATAAAGACGGGATTTTAGATTTAATGTTAGGAGGGAATCAATACGGATTTAAACCTCAATTTTCAAGATTGGATGCCAACTTTGGCAGTCTACTTTTGGGAAATAAACAAGGAAAATATACTTGGGTTCCCTACTCTAAATCGGGGATTTTGATGAAGGGCGAAGTCAAACATTTACAAGTTGTCAAAAACAAGAACAATACTACGGCGGTTGTGGCTGTACTTAATAACAATACGCCTAAACTTTTTATCAGCAATGAATAATTTTTTTAAAATTGGGATAGCCTCGCTTTTATTGGTGGGTTGTTCCCAAAAAGAAGCACCACTTTTTGATAAACTCGATCCTGAGGATAGCAATATTGCATTCAAAAATGAACTAATAGAGTCCAAAAACATCTCTATTTTAGATTACCTCTATTATTACAATGGCGGAGGAGTGGCTTTGGGAGACATTAACAACGACGGATTGGTCGATATTTACTTTACCTCTAATCAAGGAAAAAATAAATTATATCTCAACAAAGGAAATAACAAATTTGAAGATATTTCTTTTAAAGCTGGGGTAGAAGGAGCGAGTGATTGGAATGCTGGTACAGTTATGGCAGATGTGAATGGCGATGGATACTTAGATATTTATGTTTGTGCCGTAGTGGGAATCAACGGATTTGAAGGGCAAAACGAACTTTTTATCAACAATAAAGATAATACCTTTACAGAAAGTGCTGCCGAGTACGGCTTAGATTTAGATAATTACAGCTCTTCAGCAGCATTTTTTGATTACGATTTAGATGGTGATTTGGATATGTATTTGTTGAATCATGCGGTGCACTCTGAGGTATCTTTTGGCAATGCCAATATCAGAAATAAAAGAAGCTATGAATGCGGCGATAAATTGTTTCGAAATGATAACGGAAAGTTTGTTGATGTTAGTGAAAAAGCCGGCATTTTTGGTGGAGCTAATGGTTTTGGATTAGGAATAGCCGTTTCGGATTTTAATTTGGATGGCTTTCCAGATATTTACATCGGAAACGATTTTCACGAAGATGATTATTATTATTTAAATAATGGAGATGGAACGTTTACTGAAAGTTTAAAGCAGTTTTTCGGACATACCAGCCGATTCTCGATGGGTGTTGATGTTGCTGATGTGAATCACGATGGTTTTCCAGATATTTTAAGTTTAGACATGCTGCCCGACGACGAAAAAGTTTTGAAAGCTTCCATGGGAGATGATAATGTGCAAATGCTAAAAGTGCGTACCGAAAAACTAGGCTACCATTATCAATACACGCGTAACATGCTGCAACTGAATCAAGCCGGAAAACACTTTACTGAAACCGCTCTTTTAAGCGGGATTGCAGCAACGGATTGGAGTTGGAGTACTCTTTTTGCCGATTATGATCAAGACGGCGAGCAAGATATTTTTGTGGCCAATGGAATTCCAAAGCGCCCCAACGATTTGGATTATGTCAAATATTATTCTAGTGATCAAATCAAGAACAAGCTCAATACCACCAAGCTATTAGACAAAGAAGCTTTGAAGAGAATGCCGGCCGGAAACGTAACCAATTATATTTTTCAAGGAGGTACCGATTTAATGTTTAAAGACCGCTCAAACGATTGGATAGCCAACGACACTATAATTTCTAATGGGAGTGGCTATGCTGATCTTGATAATGATGGCGATTTGGACATTGTTACGAATAATACCAATGCTATAGCTACAGTCTATCAGAATAAAACCGACAAAAAGGCTAATTATTTAAAGTTGAAATTACACTTTGAAGGTAAAAATACTTTTGGCATTGGAGCCAAAGTTATATCCTATACCAACAGGCAAAAGCAATTCAAGGAGTTGCAAACTACTCGAGGGTTTCAATCTTCCTCTGAGCCGATGCTTCATTTTGGTTACGGAAAAATAAATACTATCGATTCGGTAGTGGTGATTTGGCCCGACAAAACGTATCAAACGCTAAAAAACGTAAAAGCCAATCAAACGCTTGTTGTAAAGGCAAATAAAAAGAGAAAGCGATTTAATTATCAGTCGCTTCATCCCAGAGTGTTGCCTGTTTTGCAAAAAGTAAAAAGGAATTTAGGTATTGATTTTACGCATCAAGAAAATGAGTATGTCGACTTTACGGTTCAAAAATTAATTCCCTATCAAAGAAGTGATCGTGGCCCTGCAATCGCTATTGGCGACTGGGATGGCGACGGTAAGGAGGATATTTTCTTTGGAGGATCTAAAGATAAAAAAGCCCTTTTTTATCTTCAAAACGGCAATGGTTTTGTAGCCAAAAGTTATCCTATATTAGAGCAAGATGCTGTCTTTGAAGATGCTTCGGCCGTAATGGCAGATTTTGATGGCGATCAGAAGAAGGATGTATTCGTAGCCTCTGGAGGTGGCGAAAATGCTTCTAATTTAGAAGATCGTTTGTATCATAACAGCAACGCTATTCCAACAAAACAAGAATTGCCACAATTAGCTCAAAACGCCAGTGTGGTAAGAGCTTTTGATTATGACAAAGACGGAGACTTAGATATTTTTATTGGAAATAACTCTGAAACAAATCGTTTTGGAAGCACACCTGATTGTTATTTATTAAAGAATACCAAAGGTAAATTTACCCTAGACCAAACCAAAACATTCAGCAAAATAGGAATGGTTACCGATGCTGTTTTTACTGATTTTAATGCCGATGGTCAAACCGATTTAATCGTGATTGGAGAGTGGATGGCACCAACTTTTTTTGCCAATAAAAAAGGTGAATTTACCAATGTAACCGCCAAGGTTAGTGCCGAAAACAACAACGGACTTTGGCAAGCGATTCTACCCTTTGATATTGATCACGATGGCGATCTCGATTATCTACTAGGCAATTGGGGAATGAATTCTAAGTTTAAAGCCTCGGAGGTTTTTCCATTGAAAATGTACTATGATGACTTTGATAGTAATGGTTCGTTTGAAACTATTGTAGCCAAAGAAAAGAACGGAAAGTACTATACAACCATGGGGTTAGATGAATTAGCTGAGCAATTTAGTGGGATGCTCAAAAAGAAATTCAACAGTTACCAATCTTTTGCGGGTAAAACTCTGGAAGAGGTTTTTGATCCTAAAATGCTAGATAATGCTAAGTTATATCAGGTGCATAATCTGAAATCAGGGTATTTGAGAAATGAGAAAGGGCACTTTCTTTTCGTGCCGTTTAGCAATAAAATGCAAGTCGCTCCCATCACTTGTTTTGTTAAAGCTGATTTTATAGGCGATTCAAAACCAGAAGTGTTTGCTGCAGGAAATTATTTTGGAGTTTCTCCTTACCAAAGCCGCTTTGATGGATTTTCGGGTGCCTTAATTAAAGATCAAAAATCTATTTTGCTGGGCCACGAATTGGGTGTTGATTTGACTCAAAAAGCGGTTCGCCATTTAGATATTATTACTGTAGATAAGCAAAAATATCTTTTAGTGACGCTCAATAATAAACCAGTCGAGGTATATCAAATAAGCTCCAAAAAATAATCAATTTTATAATGTTCGATCCCATGAAATTTTCAATTATACTTTCGCTCAGTATTTGTTTTTTGTCACTCTCTTGTCAAAAAGAAAAAGCAATAACCATTACCTCCAATGACTATTGTGCCGCTGTAGATACCGTGACCGGTATCATGATTCACGATATTTTTTCGCCTCCTGTGGCTAGTCGTATTTATGCGTATCCCAATATTGCGGCCTACGAGATTATGGCACAGAATAATCCGGAATATCATAGTTTGCATGGACAATTAAAAGGGTTGGAGGCAATTCCTGTTTTAGATAAAAAAAGTGGTGTAAATGCGCCATTAGCAGCATTGATCGCGCACATGGAAGTAAGTAAAAAACTAGTTTTTTCGGAGCAAGCCATCGAAAAATATCGAGATAGTTTGTACGAAAAATGGCGCAATGAAAATGATAAAGAATTTGAGGTTTCAAAAGAATATGCTTTAAAAGTTGCCGAACATATTGCAAAATGGATGGGAAAAGACAATTATAAACAAACCAGAACTATGCCTAAATATTCGGTTCATGCTGATCAACCGGCTCGTTGGCAACCTACACCACCTGCTTATATGGATGCAGTCGAACCACATTGGGGTAAAATTCGAGCTCTAGTGATGGATTCAGCAGCCCAGTTTAAGCCCAAAGCTCCTTTTCCTTTTTCTACCAATAAAAATTCCAATTTTTATAGAGAGGCTAAAGAAACATATGATGTAGGCATTAAAATTTCTAAAGATTTGTTGGCTATGGAGCAAAAAAAAGGTACGAGTATTCCAGAAGAATCTGCTATTGCGACCTTCTGGGACTGTAACCCTTACGCAACCGTGACCCAGGGACACATGATGTTTGCCAAAAAGAAAAACACACCCGACGCACACTGGATGAATATTGCCAAAATTGCTTGCAAAACTGCAAAAACAGACTTTAACAAAACTGTTTTTGTATATACCAAAACCTCTATTGGTGTCTTTGAATCGTTTATCAGTTGTTGGGATCAAAAGTTTAAAACAAATGTAGTACGCCCAGAAACTTATATTAATCAATATATTGATGAGAACTGGAAGCCGCAATTACAAACACCTCCTTTTCCGGAATATACCAGCGGGCACTCTGTTTTGTCGGCTTGTTCTGCCGAGATTCTGACGGCAATTTTCGGAAATAATTTTGCGTATGTAGACGATTCTGAAATTCCCTTTGGTTTGCCAAAGCGAAAATTCACCTCTTTTAAACAAGCCGCCGATGAAGCTTCAGTTAGTCGATTGTACGGCGGAATTCATTATCGTGCCGCAATTGTAAATGGAGTTGAGCAAGGAAGATTGATTGGTAAGTTTCTTAATACTACCTTAAAAATGACCAAATAAATGACGATAAAAAAGAAAACGGGTGTTTTTTGTATTGTAATGCTGTTCCTTTTGTTGGGATGGTATTTTTGTGGTAAAGCATCGGATTATACGGTCATATTTAAAGCGAATGCGGCTTCGGGAACCGTTTTTCAGGGCATACAAGAATGGTCACATATTCAAAAGCAAAAACGAGGGGAGCATTTTGCACTAATCGAGAAAAGAAATTTTGATTACCTAAAACAGCGCATGACTGTTGGGAATAGTGTTTATACCTATGTTTGGGAAATTACACCCGTAAACGACTCGGTATCTAAAATAAGTGTAGGAATTAAGGAAGAAGGGAGTAGTTGGTACAACAAAGTTACGGCTCCTTTTTTTGACACCTCATTCAAAACCGAGCAAATCAAGAAAGTCAAAGATTTTCGAGAGGGATTGAATGCGCATCTCAAAAATTTTAAAGTAATAATTAATGGTGAAGGAAGCACCAAACCTGTACTTGTGGCCTTTATTCAACTTGAATGCGTTTTACAAGAAAAAGCACAAACCATGATTGGGAATGATGCCGTAATTACCGGTTTTTTGCAAACCAACCGCATCAAAATTGTGGGCCGACCTTATGCTGAAATTGTAGCTTGGGATATGAATAAAGAAACACTCGTTTTTAATTATTGTTTTCCCATTGATATCGCATCGAAAATTATCGCTGATCCTATTGTAAAATTCAAAACGATTCCTGCTCAAAAGGGGCTTAAAGCTACTTATTATGGTAATTTTAGAACCTCTGATAGGGCTTGGTTTGTATTGATGGACTATGCCAAAAAACACGATTTAAAAATCCAAAACACGGCTTTGGAGCATTTTCTTGCTAATCCGTTCAATGGTGGTGAGGAACTAGAGTGGGAAACCCAAATTATCATGCCTTACGATGCTGAATGACTTTTTTTGTGATTAAATTCAAAGCTTATTTTATTCAAAAAGTCTGGGGTTCGAAATCGTTTTCGGTTGTATCGAAAACGTTTTTTATTTTAAATGGAGGAACTATTGAAGGAATACATTTATATTTAGGATCAGAGTAGCAAACGTATAAGGTAATGTGATTCCAAAAAGGGACTAGTTGTATTTTTTAGCCCCGACAGCAGCGGTATCCTTTGCTTTTTTCTTTAATAAAGCAAAGATATAGCAAATGGCGGGACGATCTTAACAAGAAAGACTTTTGATTGCTGCTCCTTATGCTCCTTGATTTTCTATAAAAAATTAACCTTCACCTACCTTCGACCTATGGCGATAAAGCTAAAACTTAATTTTTGGCAAATTTGGAACATGAATGTTGGCTTTTTTGGCATTCAGTATAGTTTCGGATTACAACAAAGTGCCGTCAATCCTATTTATGATTTTTTAGGAGCAAGCCCTGACCAAATTCCGTTGTTAAATTTGGCTGGACCCGTTACTGGATTGTTGATTCAGCCTTTAATAGGAGCAATGAGCGACCGGACGTGGCATCCTCGCTGGGGTCGACGAAAACCCTATTTTTTTGTTGGGGCATTGCTGTGTAGTGTTTGTTTGTTGTTGTTCCCCTACAGCAGTTCACTCTGGATGGCGGCTGGTTTACTCTGGATTTTGGATGCGGGCAACAATACTGCAATGGAGCCCTATCGGGCTTTTATTGCCGATAAACTAGATGAAGAGCAGCAGCCGGTTGGCTTTCAAATGCAAAGTTTTTTTACAGGTTTAGGCCAAACGTTAGCCAATGTTTCACTGTTTATTTTTCCAATGATTTTTATAGGCAAAACCGGGGCATTGCCCACTTGGGTGTATGCTTCCTTTTTTCTGGGAGCTATTTGTTCTATAGGTTCTATTTGGTGGAGTTTGAAAACGACCAGCGAAATCCCGCCAACTCCCCACGAATTGACGATTTTACAATCTCAAAAGTCAGGTTTATTGGAGCCTTTGGTCGAAATATTTTCGGCCATCGGCGCTATGCCTCGCGTAATGTGGCAACTAGCTTTGGTGTACTTGTTTCAGTGGTATGCGCTATTTTGTTATTGGCAAAATTCATCCAAAAGTATCGCATTATCCGTTTGGCATGCTACACCTCAAAGCAATCCGGCGGCTTACGAAGAAGCCGTAAGCTGGACCGGATTGGTCAACGGTTGGTACAATGTAGTGACCTTCTTGACCGCTTTTTTATTAGTAGGTTTTGCCAAAAAATTTAGTGCAAAAGGTGTTCACGCCTTTTGTTTGCTCCTGGCAGCCGTTGGGTTTTTGGCTTTTCCTCATATTGAAAACAAGAATTTATTATTTTTTGCCATTACCGGTTTTGGAATCGGATGGGCCAGTATGATGGGCATTCCTTACCTTATGGTGGTTCATGAAAT
>JBOFUD010000072.1:0-5532 GCA_051652385.1 Flavobacterium sp. | reverse complement strand
GGCGACAATTTATAACTTCCTTTTTCATCAAAAAACTTGATAAATGGGGCAAATTTTGCCTTACTATCAATCCCTATAATTTTACGGATACTATCGTTTTTGGGAGTGATATAAATCAAAGGCACTTCCAACCAAATATTTGCAAATTGGGTCATGGATAAGAAAACCTGATCTGAGTTCATTCCTTTGTAAGTATCGGCATGGCTAACTTTTCGTAACAATTCAGAAGAGAAGGTATTGATGGGTTTCATTCTTCCACCAGCATCTTGTATAATTAATCGACCAAATTTTGCGGCGTGTTTTGCATTTACGGTATTGGTTTTTAATAGTACTTCCAACTCAGCTTCCGTTGGCGGTTTTTGAGTATGCATAGCAGTTTGCTCATGCCCTTCACCTGGCGCATGATTGTGTCCTTCGTGGCTTTGTGCAAATCCTTGTAACCCAAAAAACAACATCAAGATGGAAAGGAGTGTAGCTTTTTTGTTTTTGACTATTTCTAGTTTCCTTTTCAAATCGGCAAAACGAGAATGTTTAGTAAACAGAATCGCCATCATAGCAAAATATAATAAAAAGTAGCCAAAATAGGTGATATTGGTTCCCCAAAAATCATGGTTTACCGAGAGCACTGTTCCTTTTTCATCAGGATCAAAAGACGACTGAAAGAAACGATATTGTTGATGATCTAAAACATTATTCATATAAATACGCGCATCAAATTTATCTTTGCCGTCCAAAACGGTGACTTTGCTTTCAAAAGCCGAATAACTTTTTTCGGTTCCCGGATATTTAGTGGCAATAAAATCGTTTAATTTTACTTTAAAAGGCAACATATATTCTTTACTTCCGTAAGCGATGGCAAAATCTAATTTGCCAATTTTAACAGTTTTAAAATCACCGGATTTACCTTTCGACCCTAAAACCGTAATTTTTTCGGTTTTACCTTGCGAAGTTATGCTTACTTCCACGCCATCTTCATGCGTTTTTGCTTTAAAATCATTGTCAGATTTATAAGCTACAATACCTCTCACAGCTGGCTCAGGAAAAACTAATCGTTTTTCACCAATAGAATAAAGAGAACGCATCATAAGCGGTTGCACTACTTCTTTGGCAACTTTACCTTCGAGTTTATCGGCCATTCGCATAAAATTCCCTTCAAATGGTGTTTGAATGGTATATTCCTTGCCAGTCGTAGTAATGTTGATGGCTCCCTCGGTAAATTTATTTAAAGCATACAAAACGTTGTGGATGTTTTGTACCTCGCCTTCTTTTAGAAAATGCTCCTCTCGCCCACCATCTCCAGCCTCTACGATTTTTAGATATAAAATTCCTTTGGGATCGGGCTTGATATACTCTTTGGCACCCATAATGAAGTTCTCGTAAGTCACTTCAAACGGAATGGTTGCAAATTCATCAGCTATTGAAAAATTATTATTAGTGACAGGAGATAACAAAACTAATTTTTCGAAAGTACGACGTTTCATCTCCCCTTTATAGTCGCCATCTACATACACTGTTAAAAATGTTTTATCAGAAAACAAACGGTTTTCGGTAGCACCTTCACGAATAGGCATCATCCCTTCGTAACTGATGTAACGCGTGATAAAAGCACCGATAATAATAAAAATAAAAGACAAATGTAGCAATAAAGTAGCCCATTTTTCTTTCTTTAATAATTGGTATCTTTTGATGTTTCCAATAAAATTGATCAAGAAAAAAACATGTATAACTTCGAACCACCAAGCATTATAGATCCATATTTTGGCCGTATCTGTGTTGTATTTACTTTCAATAAAAGTTCCCGCTGCCATGGCTGCTGCATAAGCAATAAACAATACCGCCATCAAGCGGGTAGAGAATAGGAAAGAATAGTATTTTTTATCCATTAAAATTTATAAATTGGGTTGGTAAAAGTGTCGCAAAAGTACTTAATTAATGTTATTTGAATGGTACTCACTTGTTAATAAAATACAAAAATAGCCATGAAAATTAACTTTAATTGTCAATTGCTGGCTATTTAAATTTAAAACAAATTAGACTACTCAAAAACTGATTTTGAATAAGATCACATAAGTAATTTTCTGGCTTTATCTAAATCTTCTACAGTATCAATTCCGATGCCCACATGAGTGGTTTCTACCATTTTGATTCTTTTACCAAATTCTAAATATCGTAATTGTTCTAATTTTTCAGAAGCTTCTAATGATTTCATTGGCAAACTATAAAAATCGAGCAAAGCTTGTTTTCTAAAGGCATAAATACCAATGTGTTGCATGTAGCGTACGCCCACATTTTTCTCTCTTGGATATGGGATCACAGAACGAGAAAAATACAGTGCAAAACCATTTTGATCGGTTACAACCTTAACATGATTTGGATTTTTGATATCTTCTTCATTGGTGATTTCACGCATTAATGACGCCAAATCCACCTGATGATTGGTGTCATTTTTAAACACTTCAATCACTTTAGCTAAAGGATCCGCATCGATAAAAGGTTCATCGCCTTGCACATTGACTACAATATCAACATCAAGATTTTCAACTGCTTCTGCAATTCGATCGCTGCCGGATTCGTGTTCTTTGATGCTTTTGATGGCTTTTCCACCATTGGATACGATTTCTTCATAAATCAAATCTGAATCGGTCACCACAAATACATCATCAAAAAGTTGGGTGTTCATGGCAGCTTCATAGGTTCTTCTAATGACTGTTTTTCCTCCCAAATCTTGCATCAATTTGGCGTAAAATCGTGTGGAGGCGTATCGAGCGGGGATAACTGCAATTATTTTCATTGTTTTATTTTTTTGCCGTGAAGAAACTATGACGTTATGTTTTTTTATTAAAAGTTTGATTAGTTAGTGATAAATTTTAAAAATCCAAATCGGTATAATGTCCCTTTAAACTGTGGACCAACAAAATACCTTCGTCAAGTATTTCATAAACGACACGATGCTCTTCATTAATCTTGCGAGACCACGTACCTTGTCAATTATATTTTAATGCTTCAAGTTTTCCAATTCCCATAAAAGGATTTTGCTTGATATCTTCAATAAGTAATTGAATCTTTTTTTGAATAGCCTTATTGCCTGATTTTTTCCAAAATTCGATATGTTCGACTGCTTTTCTAGTAAACTTTACTTCCATAAATCCTCTGTAGCGATAGTAATACATTCTCCTCGATTGTATTCGGCTCTACCCTCTTGTACTGAGTTTACAAAATCAGGATTATAGGGACTTTCGTTATCATTTATAGTAACATTGCGAACCCCTTTTAGATGCTCCAAAAGTGTTTTTACAAACAAAATATGTTTATCATCTACTTCTATAGTTATTGTACTCATGATTATTCTATTTAAAAATTACTTTTAACAAAGATATAAAATCCATATTTTATGACACCACGAAACACTTTAACTAATTCGCAATCGTTGTTTTATATCGCAAATTAAACCATTACTATTGAAATTAAAAATTTGCGAATTTGCATTTATTTCAAAAAATCACTCTACAAAACTATCGTCTTTAAACCCTATCAAATACAACTTATTTTTGGCACGGGTCATGGCGGTGTACAACCAACGTATATAATCGGTGTCGATTCCGTTGGGTAAATAAGGTTGTTCTATAAAGACCGTATTCCACTGCCCTCCTTGCGATTTATGGCAGGTGATAGCATAGGAAAATTTGACTTGAAGCGCATTAAAATACTCGTTGTTTTTAACTTTCTGAAACTGTTTGTATTTGGTTTCGCCTTCGTAATCTTTCATGACTTCTTGGTACAATCGATTCGATTCTTCGTAGGTTAAAGAAGGGGATTCGCTTTTTATGGTATCCAAAAGTAAAACGGTTTCCAAAGGTTTTTGGTTGGGATAATCGACCATTCTAATTTTGACTTTCGCAAATTTAAAACTGTACAGTTCTTTAATGCCAAAGATCTCTAAGATTTCAATAATATCTCCATTGGCGACAAATCCCGCTTCATCAGAATCTTTTAGCCAAAAATAATTATTCTTGACCACCATCAAAAAATCGCCCGTAGCCAATTCACTTTCTTTATCTAATATTTTGCTGCGAATTTGCTCGTTGTACTGATTGGCCCTTTTGTTAGAACGCACGATAAAAGCCGTATCCTCAATACTGTAATTACCATAAGCCGAATGAATCGCATCTTGAATATCGTACCCATCTACAAGTCGAACGATATCTTTGAAACGTTTCAAATCAAATTGAAAATCGGTCACGAAGGCATCATTCAAAAGTTCTCGCAAAGCTGTTGCATTGTATAAAATTCCCGAATTTTCCTCCTGACGCATGACTTCATCGAGTTCGATATGCTCCACTTCTTTATTATAATGAAGCGACAAAGTTTGTATATCTAAAGCCGGACTAATATCCAAATTTACCGGTGGCAATTGCGCCGTATCTCCTAAAAGAATCATTTTGCAATGGGTTCCCGAATAGACATACGAAATCAAATCATCTAAAAGAGACCCATTTTCATATAATTTAGAATCTGAATTGGTATCCGAAATCATCGAGGCTTCATCGACAATAAAAATGGTGTTTTTATGTTTGTTGGGTTGCAGCGTAAAAGAAACGCCACCGCCAGACGATTTTTTCGGAAAATAGATTTTCTTGTGAATGGTAAACGCTGGTTTTTCGGAATAATTGGCAATAACTTTGGCGGCTCGACCGGTTGGAGCCAACAAAACGGCCTTTTTGTTGAGTGTTACCAGACTGTTTACGATAGTAGAAATAACTGTAGTTTTTCCGGTTCCAGCGTAGCCTTTCAGTACAAAAATAGTGTTGTCCTCTATTTCAGTCAAAAAAATAGCTATTTTCTGAAAAAAAATATCCTGCTTGTAGGTGGGTTGAAACGGAAATTTGTGCTGTAAATGACTATAAAATTGAGAGGAATTCATGCTTTGATATTAGAATACAAAGAACGCTAAAAAAATAGAAGAGAACAATTAGAATCTCTTTCAAAAAAAAAAAATCTACAACAAAAAAGGCAGGCCTTCCGACCTGCCGAATGTACTCTCAATATTGTTTTAATAACCAATTAAATATATTAAGAATAACATTTTATCAATGATTTACTTAATTTGTTACCTAACAGCACCATAAAAGTAATAAAAAATTAACAATTACATCATTAAAAAATATTTTTTTGACAAATTCACCTTAAATAATCTTTTATTTTAAAAAATATCAGGATCTCCTTTTCCTTCTCTAATGACAACAGGTTCAAAATCAGACAGATCTATAATTGTGGAACCCATATTATCTCCGTATCCGCCATCGATTACAAGATCAACTACATTTTGCCATTTTTCAAAAATCAATTCGGGATCCGTAGTGTACTCAATCACATCGTCTTCATCACGAATTGATGTTGAAACAATTGGATTTCCTAGTTGTTTCACCATTTCTAGAATAATGGCATTGTTTGGAACGCGTATTCCGACAGTTTTTTTCTTTTTAAACTCTTTGGGCAAATTATTGTTTCCTGGTAAAATAAAAGTATAAGGAC
>JBOFUD010000071.1:0-7361 GCA_051652385.1 Flavobacterium sp. | reverse complement strand
TTTATGGTATCGTAAGCTGGCAATGGCGCCTGTATAAATTTGACATTTGCAAATCTAGCGGCCAAGATAATATTGGTTATTTTGCTTTTATCAGTGGGGTCTTTTTCTAAACCAAAGGCACGTCCTAGCCAATAATCATCCGTGGTGTAATTGAATTTTTGTTGGCTGAAAGAGCCATTTTTATCTGCTAAAGTATCTTGTTTAAAATGTTTTTCGTACGATATGCCACCGGCCCATTTGGTTAATGGTGAGAAAAATTCTCTAGTTGCAGCAAAGTTTTTAAAGGAGCTTTTATTAACGTTTTCTTGATTGGTTGCCTGTAGTTTTACAAAAGTTTTTCTAAAATTTGGAATGGTATATTGCAAAAAGTGACCGTCCTCATTATCACTAAACCTGTTGGAATATGCGCTGCGAATTTCATGCCCTAGTCCCAAGAAATTACGTTCTTTAAGTTTTACTGTGGTTTGGTTGCTACTGAAGGAACCATTAGGAATTAAACTCCATGAATCTAGTACCGTTATCGTAATTGCAACGGCATCGTTGTTATTTTTAGGTAGGTAGTCAATGGTAAATTGTACACGATTGATAAAACGTTGCGCTCGAATTAAACGAACGCTTTCTTTGATATTGATTGAATCAAGTATTTCATTTTCTTCAAAAAGCAATATTTTTCTGACGGTGTAATCTTTTGATTTCAAATGTAATTTATTTCCCCATCGTTCTGCCAAATTTAGATTTTTTGGTGTGGGTGTTATTGTTGCATTTTGAATTTTATTTCCAAAAGGATCTAAGGTTACGATGGTAATTGATGCTATTGTTTTTCCCTGAAAAGGTTTGAAATCGAAGGCAAGATTGTTTTTGGGTACAACTTTGGACCGAATTGGTCGAAAAACCAAGCGATGTAAAAAACTGGTTGTTTTTTTCTTTTGAGAATACGCTTGAATGTTTTTATACAAAGAAGCACTGTCCTTTTTTGCAGGCTCTTGTGCATACAAAATGGGACTGCTAAGTAACAATAGAATGATACAGCACAAAATATTTTTTTTTAGCATATCGCGACTATTGTCTTATTTTCTCCTCGTTTTGAAAAATTAATCTGTAAAATCCTTGGATTCATCTGGTTTTTTTCTTTTGATAGAAATTCCTTTTTGAAAAAAAAGATTATTAGGGTAAATTACCTTCTCTCCCTCTTCAGAAATTATGGTAACATGATAAGCTCCGATGTCTTCAATTTCGCCTTCGACAGAATATTCTTTGTCATGAATCAAAATTGTATCACCAATTTTGAATGGAAATGAGAAGAATAAAATAATTCCGGCCGAGATATTACTCAAAATGGACCATTGGGCAAACATGGCTACACCAATCACGGTCGCGATTGATGAAATGGTAATTAAAATATCTTTCGCTTGAACGCCCCAAATAAGAATAATAGTAATTGCGGCTAATACAGTGATCAGAATGTTGATATACTTGATGACCAGATTAGTTCTTCTTTCAATAATATCGCTCGTTTTTGCATAACGGCGTATTAATTTGGCTACCATAGTTCGTGCTAGAAAAACCACAAATAGTAGTATTCCGGTGCTGATTTCTTCTCTGTAATAATGTTCAAAAAAATTCATGATGAAGTTGACTATAGTTGGCTAAGGTACTCAAAAACTTTGTCTGTTGGCATTCCCATTACATTCGTATAAGAACCTTCAATTTTGGTAACTCCAATAAATCCAATCCATTCTTGTATGCCATAGGCGCCTGCTTTGTCGTAAGGTTGGTACTTTTCTAGGTAATATTTTATGGAGGCGTCACTTAGTACCGAAAAAGTGACTTTTGTTTTATCGCTAATAAGATGCTCGGTAGTGTTTGTTTTAAAGCAAACCGATGTAATTACTTCGTGTGTCGTGTTGGACAATGATTTTAGACTTTCAAAAGCATCTTGGTAATCTTTTGGTTTACCTAACGCTTTGTTGTTATGCCAGACTATGGTGTCGCTGGTAATTAGAAGTTCATTTTGCATTAGTTCACCTTCAAAAGCATTGGCTTTTAATTGTGCTAAGTAATTGGTTATTTCCTCGCCTTTCAGGCTGTCTGGAAAAATTTCTTCGGTTTCTTTGAGTCGAATTTCAAAATCCAAATCAAGATCCTTGAAGAATTGTTGCCTTCTTGGTGAGCCCGACGCTAATATTATTTTGATGGATTGTAATTGAGTTTTAAGCATGGTGTTGAATGTTGTAATGAAGAATAGGTAAGAGGAAAATGCCAAATAAAATGATCCATTTGAGCAATGAACTTAAAGAGCTAAAGTCGCTTTTGTTTTGTGCCAAAAATAGTTTTGCAGCACAATAACCCAAAGGCGAAATAATGAAAAAAAGACTATAGATTGAAATCCATTGTAAATCATTTAATACAAAATAACGATACAAATAATTGAGAAACAACCCCATTGGAATTAAGCAAAATACCGAAAGTAATTTGGCGGTTTTTGAAACGCCTAATTGTACAGCTAAAGTGTTTATTTGATGTTTTTTATCTCCGTCTATATCTTCAATATCTTTAATGATTTCTCGAATACAATTTAGCATGAAAGCGAAGAGCGAATAATCAATTAAGAGGCTGAAAATTGGAGCCATTTGTCTTTGGTTTTCAGCTGTAGTGACAGGGAATACATCAAATATTCCAATAATAATGACGCTAGAAGCAAGTACCAAGGCCACCGCAACAGTGCCCAGAAGCAGTATTTGTTTTAATGTGGTAGCGTAAAAGTATAAAACAGATGCAATCAGCATAAAAAACACGACAAAGTTTGGTTTCTCAATTACGTGTGATAATCCAAAACCTATAGCGACACCAGTGATAGTAAACCCAACATACAGATTATAAGCTTGACTTTCGGATATTGATTTGCCAACAATTACTTTCTCGGGTTTATTGATGCTATCGGTACCCTGATCAAAAACATCGTTAATTATATAACCTCCAGCCGCAATACAAAGCGTTGCCAAGACTACCAGAATAAATTCCCAATTCGATAAAGCTAAGGGGCAATTTTGTTTATTAAGAAAACCGAATCGTAGGGTTAATTGCATTAAAGCGATTAAAAGTAAATTTTGATATCGAACTAATTGTAGGTATTTCATGTTGTTTTTTGGAAGGTTTGTCGGTTTAGCCCTTTCGAAGTTAAAACGCTGAAAGGTTTTTTGTTTAGGAAAAACGAATTTATTTTTTGCAAAAAAAATTAATCCAGTTTTCCGTCAAAATTTTCCATCCATTTGCCTTGTACTTTCATTACTTGTTCAATTACATCACGCACAGCGCCTTTTCCTCCGTTTTTGTGCGAAATATAGGCTGATATCGATTTTATTTCGGGACATGCATCTTGTGGACAAGTTGGTAGGCCTACCAATTTCATCACGTGATAGTCAGGAATATCATCGCCCATGTACAACACTTGCGCTGGATTGATTTGGTAGACATCAGTGTATTCATCAAAAGTAGCCACCTTGTCAGGGGTGCCTAAATGGATGTCGGTAACGCCTAAATTTCTCAAGCGTACGCGAACTCCTTCATTGCTTCCACCAGAAATGATACAAACATTGTAGCCATTGTCAACCGCTGTTTTTATGGCATACCCATCGCGAATGTTCATGGTTCGCAACATTTCTCCTTCGTTGTTTACAAAAACAGAACCGTCTGTAAGTACGCCGTCTACGTCAAAAATAAACGTAGTAATATCATTCATAATTTCTTTATAACTCTTTGCCATGATGTTGAATTGATTGTGTTAGGATTTTATATAGTTTATTTTGATGTTCATCCCTTAAAAAAGACTGGTGTGCCTCAATTGTTGAAGCGTCTTTTCGCTTGGCGGGACCAGTTTGCGCATCGTCTGGAGATAAGTTTTTGATTTTGGATGCCGTTTCCATGATTAATGGTTTCAGGATGTCGAATGGAACATCGTTCTCGAGGCATATTTCTTGGCCAATTTTGTATAAATGATTCGTGAAATTGTTTACAAAAACAGCAGCTACATGCAACGCTTTTCGTTGTTCGGAATGGATTGCATGCACAGCACCCGAAATACTTTTGGCTACTTTTTCAAGAATCTCAAAGTCACTTGTGGTTTGGGCTTCTATGCAAATAGGAATTTCTTTAAAATTTACCGCTTTTCCTTTGGTAAATGTTTGTAAGGGATAAAATACTCCTTTTCGGTTTTTTGGGGATAAAAAATTTAAAGATGCAGCGCCAGAGGTATGAACGACCAACCGATTCTCGAATGGTAACTGCTCTGAAACTATCGAAATAGCATCATCGGAAACCGCAAGTATATACACATCTGCCTCTCTTAGCTCAGTGAAAGAGTGAATTATTTTTTGGGGAGCAATGTTTGGGATTTCGGTATTTGCCTTTCGAGAGTATATTTGAACTATTTCAATATCCGAATTGCTTTGAAAAGCAGAAACCAAATGTTGGGCAACATTTCCAGAGCCGATAAGTGTTACTTTAATCATTTCGCAAAAATAATGATTTTTTTACAGTCATGTAAGAGATGATGAAGCTTTAATCGATAAAATAATAATAAAATTGTATTGGTTATTGCTAGTGATTTTTGATTAGAATAATGTAGTTTTATTTGTAATAATTATGTTTTTAACTTATTGATATATAGCTATTTGTGTACTTTGTTTCAATCAATTAGTTAAGTTATTTTTTGAATTAAAATAAGTTCATTATGACTTTCAATTTTTGGAATCGCATTAATTTTAAACTGCATTGGGTCAAAAAGTTGAATGAACTTTTTATTGCGCTCATTTTCTGAGTCATTCAAAATCATAGTATTAAAAAGTACAAAACCATCAGGGCGTAGGAGAGTAGTAGTGGGATTGATGAAGAATTTTTCAAACAAAAATCTTGGCATTTCTTTATCTTGAAACACATCAATAATGATTAAATTATACTGTTCGTTGCATTTTAAAACATATTCAAAAGCATCTTGAATATGAATAGTGAGGTTTGGAATTGTGTCAAGTAGAAAATAAGAATTGGCTACTTTGATGATTTCAGGATCAATATCAACGCCTTCAATACGACCTTTATATCCAATTTCATCGACTAAAGTTTTGATAACGCTTCCGCCTGCCACGCCTAGAACTAAAATGTTTTTCATTGATTGGATTTTAGTAAAGCCTATTTTTAACAATCCAATTCTAAGAATGCGTTGTAAACTGCCGTAGGAATAATTTGTGTTTTCTGAATCCATTATCAATTCCCCATTTGCCCAAGTGACTTCAATAGACTTACTGATCGCAGATTTTGATTTAAAAATAGTGATCGGTAATAAATAACTGAAAAGTTTTTTTAGCATTTGAAACGGTTTTTAGTCAAAAATACCTTTTTAATCGTTTATTTTGTGCCACATTATCAAAAAAAAATGAAAAAACGACTATACAAATGGATATTTTACAATCTTATGGGTTGGAAAATAGTTGGAACCATTGAGCCTGAAGTAAAAAAATGCGTCATGATGGTTTTGCCTCATACCAGCAATCATGATTTTTATTTGGGTGTTTTTACGCGAGGCATAACTGGAATTCAGATGAATTGGATTGGGAAAAAAGAATTATTTGTTTTTCCGTTTAGTTATTATTTTCGGTACATGGGAGGAGAGCCATTGGATAGGAGTGGAGGCTTGAATAAAGTGGATGCTATCGCTTCAATTTTTAAACGAAAAGACGAATTTCGATTAGCTGTTGCTCCCGAGGGTACTCGTAAAAAAGTAAAAGAACTCAAAACAGGATATTATTACATCGCCTTAAAGGCAAAGGTGCCTATAGTGCCAGTTGCTTTTGATTTTGGCAAAAAAGAAGTCAATCTTGGCAAACCAGTTTCGTTAACCGGTAATTATGATGAAGATTTTAATGAGTTGAAAAAGCATTTCGTTGGAGTGGTGGGTAAAATCCCAGCCAATGGTTACGATTGGTAGTCAAATTGATATAGTAGTAAAGCGTAACCATAAGGTTCGCGACTATTGTTTGGTCAGTTGATTTAGAATTTTAAAACTGCCATCCCTGTATACCATGATTATTTGGCACACCTGCTCTTCAGTTATTGGCTGAGGAGCGGGTTTTTTTTCGTCACTTTTTGGGGGAGTTACTGAAGTTGCCTTTGTTGTCTTGGGGAAAAATGCGGTAATCGGAGTGGAGGGAAGTGACGTGTTATTTTGTTGATCTTCTTTTTCGTGCTTAGGAAAATTTCCTTTTCCAAGCAAGACCCAATACAAATCTACTTCAGGAAATTCTTCTATTACCTTCAGTACAAAATCAAGACTTGGTTTATTTCTCCCGGATAAAAGGTGGGATAAACTGGATCGCTGTACTCCAATTTTATCCGCAAAGGAGGCCGCGTTTAGCCCATAATACTCTAAAACAATTTCTAACCTTTTATTAAAATCTTCTGAGTTTACCATTGTAAATTGCGTTGTGGTATTTTGTGATTTACAAAGGTAATTTATTTTAAAGTAAAATCAAATATTAAATTGTTGTTGCGCTAAAGGATGTTATTGTTGAAAGTTTTGATGTATATAAAAGTGTTTAACTTGTTGAAATAATGATATTTATTGTTTGTTTTTAAGAAATACACTTCCGATCGTATTTGCAACGCTAAATGCAATAAGGCAAGGATTGCTTTTTGATTACAATGTTAAATTAAATGCATTTTTAATACTTTACAATTGTAAATTATAAGATGATTATTTTTGTAAATCTAAAATTTAAACTATGGAAGCCTTAGCGTTATTTTATAAATATAAAGAACAATCGATTCAAGGTAGGTATCTTACTTTGGAGAATATATTGCCCATTCTGGAAAGACAGAATACCGACAATCAATTACAACAAGTGGGAGTATCGGTGATGCAGAAACCGATTTACACCTATCAAATCGGTACTGGAAAAACCAAGATTTTCTTGTGGTCTCAGATGCATGGTAATGAAAGTACCACTACAAAGGCGCTTTTGGATTTTATCAACTTTTTAAATGGGGACTCGGAATTGGCGGAAGAACTACTTGAAGCTTTTACTTTTTTATGTATTCCAATTCTGAATCCTGATGGGGCAGAATTGTACACTCGTGAAAATGCGAATAAAGTAGATTTAAATAGAGATTCACAAGATTTAACGCAGCCTGAAAGTGCCACTTTAAGGGGTGTTTTCGAGGTTTTTCAGCCTGATTTTTGCTATAATCTTCATGATCAACGAACAATTTTTGGGGTGGCTGATACAGGGAAACCCGCGACAGTTTCGTTTTTAGCTCCTTCTTTCAATGAACAACGCGAGGTGAACGCTACGCGCTTAAAAGCGATTAAT
>JBOFUD010000070.1:0-10159 GCA_051652385.1 Flavobacterium sp. | reverse complement strand
ACATCCAAAACATTCTCGATAATTGCTCCCGGAATTGCCTCGGACATGGCTCTACGTTCCTCGCTGCCAGCATCCAAAAAACGTTTTTTTAACGCCTTTTCTTTAGTCGCTTTTTCAGCCTTTTGCTTATCCTCTTCTGTTGCATGTGCATGCAACGCATATCCTTCTTTGCTATCAAAAACATCCAAAGCACCATTCATGGCAATGATTTTTCCTCCACTTTTTACCCATTCATTGATGCGATTTTGTTCACCTTCAGAAAAATCATAATTTCCGTCGGCTAGTATTAAAGTATTAAAATCCTGCAATTTTGCCTTTTTGAAACGATCCAAATTTATAATACTTACAGGATAACCTACGGTTTGTTCTAAGTAAAACCAAACCGAGCCAAAATCAGTAGCACTAATTCCGTTTCCAGAAAGCAACAGAATTTTCGGTGCGTTGAGTAATGGAAAATTTTCTCCACCCAAATCTCTCGCATTTTTAGAGAATCCAGAAGAAATTATAGAAAAATCCGTTTTATTGGCTACGATTGCACCCACTACTTTTTCAAAATCAACAACCTTCAAATTATCTGCTTTGCTCACAACCAATCCGCCGGGTGCAACCGTAGTATTCCCAAAAACTGCTGGTTTCATTGCCGAGCGTACTTGAATTCCTTTTTGATGTAATGTCGCTAGCACTTGGGCTGAGATACGATTATTCCAAGGAATATGAAAAGCATAAACAGCCCTAGGTATGGAAGTGGCGATCATTTCGATTTCAGGTTTTGTCTTTATGGTAAGCTTACTCTTCAAAGCATAGGCTTCCAACCCATATGCCAAAGGCAACGCCCACGCGGTAATATCATACGATAAACTATCATTCAATTTATGATTCGGTTCAAATAAAACTTGAGTAAAAACCGCTTTTTGTTGGTCTACTTTTACGATCATATCATTCGGTTCGATAGTAAAACTATTGTCTTTTTTAGTCTGATAATTAAAACCCGAGGCTCCTTGTTTCGCATCGGCAAAAGAATATTCAACATTGTTCTTTTTCAATAATTCGGCTAATTGTAGCAGTTTTGGACTACTTTTCATGACATAAGTAGCGTATTTTCCTTTTATAGTTTTTCGTGAAGTATTCATAAATCCTCTAAAACCTTTCAATAAAGGCGCTACCTGCGATGCTGCCGATTCAACAATAGTCAAAACCGTAGTAGCATGGTGCGTTAAACGATCTTTAATTGTTAAAGTAGTACCATTTTCTAAAGTCACTTCTCTTCCTGCACCAATTCCGCCTTGTTCAATTGTCATGCCAACCGCTCCATTATAGGTTGGATACGTATCACCGTAACTTGGATAAAACAAATCGAAACGTTCACTGGTGTTGTATAACCAATTTTGCGCATCAAATTTTGCTGCAATATTTTTTCCCAATAAAGCATGAAAATCCTTTTGGTAGGGTTCAATAAATTCGTGCAATGGCTCCGCGGAAGGTGGAAAAAAGTAAGGCGAATTATACCCTTGTTCATGAACATCCGTGTGTACTTGTGGCATCCATTGGTTGTACAAAGCGATTCGTTGTTGACTCTCTTTTTGAGTCTGCCACGCCCAATCTCTATTTAAATCAAAAATATAATGATTGTAGCGACCACCTGGCCACTCCTCCATGTGCTCTCGGTCTGCAAGTCCAGGATGTGTATTTTTGCTAGCGATTTGCCGTAACCAATTTCCGTATCGCGAATACCCATCAGGATTGACACACGGATCTAAGATTATAATGGTGTTTTTTAACCATTCTTTAGTCGTTTTGTTTTCTGGATTGGTCAATTCATAGGCCACCGTCAAGGCACTTTCGGTTCCCGCCCATTCGTTTCCGTGTACATTGAAACTCAACCAAACGATCAATTTATCGCCAATTGTTTGAGATTGATTGGGCGACATTCCAATAGCGGCTAAGTTATTAAGACGAATTTGCTCTAAATTAACTAAATTCTCAGGTGTAGAAATATAATACACATTTAACTTTCGATGTTCTGCAGTTTGTCCGTATTCATGGTGTTTTATAAAAGGTGTTTGTGCTACCAAATGCTCAAAATAATCTTCTACTTCATGATAAAACGTAATTTGTTGCCCATAATTAGGAAAGAATTGTGAAGGGCTTTTTACTTGAGCGAAACCCCAAGAGATGGTTGCTAAAAATAACGCTAGACTTAATTTCTTCATACTGTATTGGTTTATAAAATTCAAAAATAGCGAATCAAGAGCGATTGACCTAAATAAAAAGCAAACGTGCCTTTCTGTTTACCCTAGCCTCAGTAGGTCGCAGTAAGACACGTACGATGTACACTATTTTTGAGGCAGAATCTACATTTGAAATCCACTGCATCTGAAAAACTTCATCGATATTAACTTTTTTAGCAGAATCCAAGGAATAAATTTCATTTGTTTTTGTTGTCTTGGTCAACTGTAATTTTCGATTTCGTTTTTTAAACCGCAATCAATCTCTTATTTTTAAATTCAAATATGGAAAGTAATCCATCTTCAAAAATATTTTTTTTATGTAATGATTTTACAAACGGGAAAACCTGGCGAATCTAAAAAAAAATAGAAGAGGCAGACTCGTACTCATGAAAAAAAAAGAATAGAAAACAGTACACTACGAAAGCTACTAGTCAAAAAAAAACACAATCCAACAACTCACCAAAACGGAATTAGACTTCGATTTCGATCCATGCGAGCAACAGTTTGTAGCCGATTGTTAATACGACCGCTCCCAAAAACAATCCTAAAAAACCACTCAGGATAAAGCCACCAATAGCACCCAGAAAAACCACTAGCATGGGTACTGGTGCATTTTTTCCGAGAATAATAGGCTTGAGAACATTATCGATCATCAGCGTAATTAGCAACCAAATCGACAAAATAGTTGCCGTTGTGGTATCCGAAACTGAGAACATATAAATGGCTATCGGAACTGCAACGGGTCCGATACCTATTTGAACAACGGCCAAGACTAAACATGCTACAGACCAGAGTCCCGCGAAAGGCACACCAGCTATAAAAAAACCCAATCCAGCCATGGCAGCTTGAATTATGGCGACTCCCAAAAATCCTTTTACCACATTTTGAATGGTTGTTACTGTTATCGTGGCGAAATGATCCCCTTTGTTACCCGCAATTTTAAAAAAAACTTTTTTGGAAACACCTTTCAAATGTTCTGAAAAAGCCAATAAGAACCCAGCGATTAAAATTGAGACGTTAAATTGCAATATTCCTTTGCCAATATCTGCAAAGGCAGATAAAATCCAGCTGCCAACTTTAGTTACTTCATCAGAATATTTTACCACAGTTTCTTGCAGATTGGTTGAGGCATGTTGCCAAATATCCAAAACAGGTTTTGTGAAAGAGGGCCAGCTTGCCGTGGCTTCATTTGGCGCTGGAATAATAGGTAATCCCTTTTGATAATTTATTGTTAGATAGCGAACGCCTTCATATAAGGATTCGGTAACCAAAAAACTGGGAACAATAATCAAACTTAATAGTATCATTGTCAAAATCACAATAGGCACTTTGGTACGACCTCTAAATAATTTGACTGACGTTTTGTAAATTGGATACATCGCAATCGCTATTACTACCGCCCACACAAGCACTAATATAAAAGGTTTGAGAATAGAGTAGCACCAATAGACAATCAAAAAAAGTATACCTAAACGAATAATAGTGTCTGTTAATTGCCCGAATTGAGTTTCTTTTACATTCGAATTTTGTTTGTCCATAAACTTTTAATTTTTGATCGTAAATATATTGTTTATGTAAATTCTATTTTTAACTAAGTCGTTAATGATAACATAATTAAACTTAAAATTTTAACATAACATTGCTATTACAGATAAAAATACAAAGTTTAGTTTGGTTCTGTGCAAAAAATCAGGAAAAAATATTCGTTACCAGTTCCCTTAGCCTCTTCTCCTCGCAAATCCAAATTAATTGGGTTATAGAAGCATCCAGATTACAGTTACTAGAAATTAATATAAATTGAAAAAATCAATGATTTGAGTCTGATAAAAGTAGAATTCAATAATTTTACACTTATTTAAATGTAAAATTTTGCAGATTTTATATTGATTGCTTTATATTTGTTTCACAAATTTTAGTTCGTAATTATGGAAGAATGTATTTCTGTGTTTGACATGTTAAAGATCGGCGTTGGTCCATCGAGTTCACATACTCTCGGGCCTTGGCGTGCTGCCGAGCGATTTCTTGAAGAATTACGCAAGGATTTTGATTTTGCCAGTATCACAAGGTTGAAAGTTGATTTGTACGGTTCGCTATCATTAACCGGAAAAGGGCATGCTACCGATTTTGCCGTCATGTTGGGATTAAGCGGTCAAGATCCAGAATATATTCCGGTACAAAATATCGACGGCATCATCAAAACTATTCAAAATAGCAATGCGTTGCATTTGGGTAACCAAAAAATGATTCCGTTTTCGATCGTGCAGGACATAGTGTTTCATAAGCAATTCCTTCCGTTTCATGCAAATGGACTAACTTTTACCGCTTTTTTTGAAGATTTAACGCAATACGACTCGACTTTTTACTCCATTGGTGGTGGATTTGTAGTGAAAGAAGAAAGGATAAATGCTCAAAAGAAAACCCAGTTAAAATGTGCTTTTCCCTACCCAATTAACAACGCTGCCGAGTTGCTACACTACTCTCAGAGTAAAGACCTTAAGATCTCAGAAATTGTGTTTACCAATGAAATTTCTATGCGTCCAGAAGCCGAAGTACATAGCGAATTAATGCGTATTTGGAACACTATGCTAGAGTGTATGTACATAGGTTGCCATTCCGAAGGGATACTTCCTGGGGGGCTAAATGTTCGAAGAAGAGCGTTTGATATGCATCAAAATTTGATTGGTTTATCGAATTATAATTCCCCTCAAACTTGGCTGGAAGAAATTCGAAAGACAGAAGTGAAATTTCGTCAAATTCTAAAATGGGTAAGCTGTTTTGCCTTGGCAGTCAACGAAGTAAATGCAGCCTTAGGACGCGTAGTTACAGCACCTACCAACGGCAGTTCAGGAGTAATTCCAGCTGTTTTGATGTATTATATGGTCATCGAAAACCATCAGGCCAACGAAACGCACATCAAACAATTCTTAATGGTAGCTGGCGAAATTGGCAGTCTTTTCAAAAAAGGAGCTACTATTTCTGCTGCTATGGGAGGTTGCCAAGCCGAAATTGGTGTGTCCTCGGCAATGGCCGCTGCTGCATTATGCGAAGTAATGGGCGGCACTCCAGCTCAGGTTTTGATGGCCGCTGAAATTGCCATGGAGCACCACTTGGGCTTAACTTGCGATCCTATTGGGGGATTGGTTCAAATTCCGTGTATCGAACGGAATACTATGGGCGCCATAAAAGCCATCAACGCTGCAGAACTAGCACTTGAAACCGATTCTAAAAATGCGAAAGTCCCCTTAGACAAAGTAATTGATACCATGTGGCAAACGGCCAAAGATATGAATTCTAAGTATAAAGAAACTTCAGAAGGCGGATTAGCTATCGCAGTTAATATGGCAGATTGTTAATCCGAAAATGAATCGTTTTTTTCTTCTCACTACAACTAGTAGCTATGAAGTGGCAAACGGTTTTGCATTTCGAAGTATAAAAGATAGTTTACTAATTTCATTATTTTTTTTTGTTAAAAAAAGAAGTTGTTTCTTAAAAATTCCAAGCGTATTTGAATACACGACTGCCCTAGCCCTGATCGCAGCGGCATCCTTTGTTTTTTTTTCAAAAACAAAGATACAGCGAAGAGCAGGATTAGCTCCTGAAAACTAGCGTAGGTTAAACTTCACATTGTAGTTTTGAAGCGTATTGTTTGTTTTGAAGTGTAAACAAAGCGCACAATTGAATCACTGCGCTTCTAATTGGAACAAAAATAAAGTCGAAAACGAAAAGCTTGAATATAAAAGAAAGAACATACTGATAGAACTGTACATTTTTAGTACTTTTGCATCCTAAAATTAAACTAAAACGGTATGTCGGTTGCCAAAAAAGATTACAAAAAAATTACTACAAAATCTCTAATCGAGATGAAAGCCAATGGCGAGAAAATTTCCATGCTCACTGCTTATGATTTTACTATGGCCAAAATAGTGGATACCGCTGGAATCGATGTGATTTTGGTTGGAGATTCGGCTTCCAATGTCATGGCGGGGCACGAAACGACACTTCCAATTACTTTAGATCAGATGATTTATCATGCTTCTTCAGTGGTTAGAGCAGTAAATAGAGCCCTAATCGTAGTCGATTTGCCCTTTGGAAGCTACCAATCTGATCCAAAAGAAGCCTTGCGTTCTTCGATTAGAATCATGAAAGAAAGCGGCGGACATGCTGTCAAATTGGAGGGTGGAAAGGAAATCAAAGAATCCATCAAAAAAATATTGAATGCCGGGATTCCAGTAATGGGGCATTTAGGTTTAACCCCACAATCGATCTATAAATTCGGAACTTACACGGTTCGAGCTAAAGAAGAGGAAGAAGCTGAAAAATTAATAGAAGATGCAAAAATGCTGGAAAAATTAGGATGTTTTGCCTTGGTTCTTGAAAAAATTCCTGCCCACTTAGCTGAAAAAGTAGCACAAAGTATTGCGATTCCAGTAATCGGAATTGGTGCAGGTGGCGGCGTTGATGGACAAGTATTGGTGATTCATGATATGCTAGGAATGAACAATGAATTCAGTCCACGTTTTTTACGTCGTTACTTGAATTTGTATGAGCAAATGACTGCTGCTATTGGCCATTATGTGGCCGATGTGAAATCGCAAGATTTCCCAAATTCTAATGAACAATACTAAATTTCCTAAATCAAAAGAGGCGCATCCGTTTATTATGAAAATAGTTTCCAATAAATCCAACCTTCAAGTTCTGCATGAAGACAACCACTTAATTGTAATAAATAAGAGAGTAGGCGATTTGGTACAAGGTGACAAAACGGGCGACAAACCCCTTTCTGAGGTCGTAAAAGAATACATAAAAGAAAAATACAATAAACCCGGCGAAGTTTTTTTAGGAACAGTACATCGGTTAGACAGACCCACCACCGGAATTGTAGTATTTGCTAAAACAAGCAAAGCGCTTACCCGAATGAATGAACTGTTTAGTAACCGAGAAACACAAAAAACCTATTGGGCGGTGGTCAAAAACAAACCAGATCTTCCACATGCCCAATTGGTTCATTACCTCAAAAGAAACGAAAAAAACAACTCTTCAAAAGCGCATATTAAAGAAGTTCCTGACAGTAAAATGGCTAGTTTGGACTATACCATCTTTAAAGAACTTACTAATTATTTTGGTCTAGAAATAAATTTACACACCGGAAGACATCATCAAATTAGAGCACAATTAGCAGCTATTGGCTGCCCAATCAAAGGGGATCTAAAATACGGTTTTGATCGAAGCAATCCCGATGGAGGCATTCATTTGCATGCTCGAAAATTGATTTTTATTCATCCTGTTTCCAAAGAACCATTAGAAATTATCGCCCCTGTTCCAGACGATGTGATTTGGAAAGCTCTGTAATTTATAACTCGAAATAATTCTTTTTTTTGCTTTTAAAAATTTATCTTGCAGTACCTAACGCTACCCAAAAAAATGAATTATAAAACCAGTTTATCTTTTAGAAAAGAAACATTAGTCAAACTACTCAATACTATTGTACTTCTGGAAGACGAAATCATTCAAGCACTGTTTGATGATTTTAAAAAACCTGCCTTTGAGGCGGTGGTTACCGAAACCAGTTATGTACTTTCGGAATTAAAAGACACTATTAAGAATTTTAAAAAATGGGCACAACCAAAGCGCGTTTGGCCTTCCCTTTTAAACTTTCCTTCCTCAGATTATATTTTAAGAGAACCGTATGGAAAAGTATTGATTATCGCTCCTTGGAATTATCCTTTTCAATTGGCATTATGTCCATTAATTTCTGCAGTGGCAGCTGGAAATCAAGTGGTTTTAAAACCCTCTGAACTCACCCCCAATACAGCGAAAATTATTGAAAAAATAATTGAAAAAGTCTTTCACGTGAATCATGTAAAGGTTGAAAAGGGAGGTATCTCCGTCGCTCAAAAACTTTTGGAACAACGCTGGGATTATATTTTTTTTACAGGAAGTGTTCCCGTTGGCAAAATAATTGCCAAAGCTGCTGCAGAACATTTAACACCTGTAACCCTGGAATTGGGAGGAAAAAACCCTTGTATCATCGACGAAACTGCTAATTTGAAACTAGCCGCCAAAAGAATCGTTTGGGGGAAATTTATCAATGCCGGTCAAACCTGTATTGCTCCCGATTATATTTTGATACAAAAAGAGATGAAAAGCCATTTTGTTGACTATTTAAAAATAGAAATCACCAAGGCATATGGAGAAAATCCAAAAGCATCTCCCGATTTTGCACGCATCGTAAACCAAAAAAATTGGATGCGCCTGGCTACCATGATACAAAGCAAAAAAGTACTCATTGGTGGTGAATCTGATATTGAGCAGTGCTATATTGCTCCTACAGTTGTTGAGGAAGATTCAATGGAAACATTGGTCATGCAAGATGAGATTTTTGGACCAATACTTCCAATTTTGACTTATGATCAACCGGACGAACTAGAGCAGATGATCACTCGGTATGAAAAACCATTAGCATTGTATGTATTCACTGAAGATCGCAGCTTTGGCAAAGAAATCATGAAAAAATACGCCTTTGGTGGTGGATGTATCAATGATACCATCATTCACTTTTCGAACCCAAGACTCCCTTTTGGAGGTGTTGGCCATAGCGGCCTTGGCGCTTATCACGGACGTTTGAGTTTCGATGTTTTTTCGCACAAAAAGGGCATCGTGACAAAAGGTAATTGGTTGGATATCCCGTTGCGTTATGCGCCATATAAAAACAAATTAAATACAATTAAAAAAATACTACAATGGCTCTAGAAAAAACAGTTAGTGAAGCAATTCAATACCGAAGATCAGTCCGTGTTTTTACAAACGAACATTTGAATGAGGATTTAGTTAAAAACTGTATTGAGCTCGCTACATTGGCTCCTACTAGCAGTAATATGCAACTTTGGGAATTTTATCACGTTGTTTCTCCTGAAAAAATTCAAGAGATTGCCAAAGCAAGTTTTGATCAAAATGCAGCCAAAACAGCCAATCAATTGGTTATTGTGGTAGCAAGAAAGGATTTATGGAAAGAAAGAAAAAACTCGAATATTGCATTTTTAAAGTCACAGTATGGTGATAAAAAAGAAGCTGATTATTCCAAAAGAGAGCAATTTGCTTTGAATTATTATCAAAAAATAGTTCCTTCCATTTATACCGATTTTTTAGGGATTTTGGGTGGTTTGAAGTTTGCTCTTTTTCAATGTATCGGAATTTTTAAACCTATTTATCGCCAAGCGCGTCAAAGCGATATGCGTATTGTGGCTCATAAAAGTGCCGCATTGGCAGCACAAAATTTCATGATTAGTATGGCGGCAAATAACTATGATACTTGCCCAATGGAAGGCTTCGACTCTTTGCGCATTAAGCAACTTGTTGGGCTGCCAAATAGTTGCGAAATCAACATGATTATCGGGTGCGGCATTCGAGACCAGAATGGAATCTATGGAGAGCGTTTTAGAGTACCTTTTAAGAATGTATACTACAAAATATAATAAAAATTGCCATTATGAATTCCGAAACAAAACCTACAGAAAAGAACCATTACACTGCTACAATTCATTTTGAAACCGCTATCAATAAAGCCTTTGCTAATTATAAAAAAATTGCATTGTATGCTGGACTTGCCTTATTTGTATTCTTTTTTATACTTATCCTGCTGATCAGTGCCATTTCAGCTAATGTTATTGGCACAGAAAATATTAATGAAAAATCGATGGAGCAGTTTTCAAAATTATTGATGACAAAACCCTACATATGGTACTACACCGGTTTTTCTATTGTGCTTGGAAGCATCCTGACTCCTTTCATGGCTGGTTTTTATAAAATGGCCGATGCTGCAGCAAAAGATAGTTCCTTTGGAATTGCTGACTTATTTTCATTCTATCGTTCTAAACATTTCTTTCCTCTTTTTGGAGCTACTTTTATTATTGGTGTAGTCACAAATAGTTTGA
>JBOFUD010000069.1:0-5344 GCA_051652385.1 Flavobacterium sp. | reverse complement strand
TTTTTAGTTCAGGCCTATGTTGCTGGTAACGAGAAAGCTCTTGAACATTTGATAATTCGTCATGAATCTAAGATCTTCGGATTCATTTACTCTAAAATTCCTGATCGTGACTTGGCTAATGATATTTTTCAAGACACCTTTATTAAGGTTATACGCACTTTGAAGTCAACGGCGTATAACGAAGAAGGAAAGTTTTTACCGTGGGTGATGCGCATTGCTCATAATCTAATCATCGACCATTTTAGAAGAAATAAAAAAATGCCGCTGTATAGGGAAACTGAAGATTTTTCCATTTTTTCTATTTTATCAGATGACACCTTAACAATCGAAAATCAGTTGATAAACACGCAGGTTCAAATGGATTTACGACGAATCATTGAGGAATTGCCAGCAGATCAAAAGCAAGTAGTAATGATGCGAATGTACCAAGACATGAGTTTTAAAGAAATTTCAGAATCTACCGGGGTCAGTATTAATACCGCTCTTGGACGTATGCGCTACGCATTGCTTAATCTGAGAAAGGTAATTGATAAACATCAAATAATATTAACCAATTGATACTAAAGTAAAACTATTGCCGTTCTATAGTGATTGTTACAGATTTGTAAAATCAATAATTAGACTTTATGGCAAAAATTTACTCTAAAAAAAATGCAAGTACCAAAGAATTAAAACCAAATCCAGAAGTGGTTTGTTTTTTGTTAAATTATTCTAAGGCATTAACTGTTGTAAAAACAAAGCATGCTAAATTTGAAATCGTAAATAATTAGAAAAACAAAAGCCCAAAATATTTTTTGGGCTTTTGTTTTTATTTGGTAGCAGGTGAAGGTTTTTTATTTTTTAATCCATGTAAAAGTCATCATACTATTTTCCTTGTAGTACTGATTTTCTTCCAATAGTGCGGGTAATAATATCCTTTTCAATATCCCAAGCGCGCGCTGGCGAATACTCTCTACCATACCAAATAATTTGTAAATGCAAATCATTCCAAATCTCTTTTGGAAACAATCGTTTGGCATCTTTCTCCGTTTGAGCCACATTCTTGCCGTTGGTCAAATTCCATCGGTACAGCAATCGATGAATATGCGTATCTACCGGGAAAGCAGGAATCCCAAACGCTTGCGAGAGCACAACGCCTGCTGTTTTATGGCCCACAGCCGGCAATTCTTCCAACAGCTCAAAGCTTTGTGGTACTTGACCGTTATGTTTTTCGATTAAAATTTTCGACAATCCATAAATTCCTTTCGACTTCATGGGCGACAATCCGCAAGGACGTATAATTTCCTTAATTTCCGCTACCGAAAGCTTCACCATGTCATACGGATTGTCTGCTTTTTCAAACAAAATTGGCGTAATTTTATTCACCCGTACATCTGTACATTGCGCTGATAACAACACTGCAATAAGCAACGTGTACGGATCTTTATGATCCAATGGTACGGGAATTGTCGGGTATAAATCTTGCAAAGTTTTAATAACAAAATCAACTTTTTCCTGTTTGGTCATCATAGTTTTTTTTAAAAAGTAAAAATAGCCAATTTTTTATCGTGTGCCTAATCCAGCTGTCCATTTCAAGTCCTCGTTCAAAACCCAATTTTTCTAAGCCCCAAAAGGAGCTTCCTTTGGTCGCTCTTTTGAGGCAAGAAAAATAAGGTTTTTCACTCCGGGCTTTTCACTACCATCTGGGGCAAATCGGGAATACAAGATTATTTTAGGGTATCATTTAATTTTTGTACCCCCCTGAAAACAAATTTTATTCCAAACCAAAAGTACTTTTTTTGTTATATTTACCAATAAATTGTAAACAAACATGAAGTTAGACATACTAGCCTTTGGTGCTCATCCTGATGATGTAGAATTAGGATGTTCTGGGACTATTTTGAAAGAAATATCGTTAGGAAAAAAAGTAGGAATTGTAGATCTCACCCGTGGTGAATTAGGGACGCGTGGTTCAGCCGAAATACGAGATCAAGAGGCTGCTGCTGCTGCCAAAATTTTGGGTGTTTCGGTACGCGAAAATCTAAAATTTAGAGATGGTTTTTTTGTTAACGACGAAAGCCATCAACTCGAGATTATAAAAATGATTCGAAAATACCAACCCGAAATTGTGCTTTGCAATGCTATTGACGACCGTCACATCGATCATGCCAAAGGAAGCAAGTTGGTTTCTGACGCTTGTTATTTATCTGGTTTATCTCGCATTGAAACCTTTATCGGAGGACAAATGCAAACAGCTTGGCGACCAAAAGTTGTATACCATTATCTTCAGTGGAAAAATATTGTACCTGATTTTGTTGTTGATATTACAGGCTTTGAAATCCAAAAAACCGCCTCGATTTTGGCATATAGTTCACAGTTTTATGATCCTAATTCCAAAGAACCAGAATCGCCCATAACAAGTAAAAATTTTCTGGAAAGCTTAAATTATCGTTCTCGTGATTTAGGGCGATTAACTGGGGTAGATTTTGCTGAAGGTTTTACGGTTGAAAGGTATTTGGCTGTCAATAGTTTAAGTGATTTGAAGTAATTTTATCATATTTTTTTTAAAAAACCTTTGCAGAAGTAAACAATTGTTCTATCTTTGCAACCGCTAAGCAGAAAAATGGTGGTTGTAGCTCAGTTGGTTAGAGTAGCGGTTTGTGGTGCCGCGGGTCGCCGGTTCGAACCCGGTCAGCCACCCAAAATGAAAGCCTTGAAGAAATTCAAGGCTTTTTTTGTGCGTATAATTTTCGGTATTTATTCTGAGTATAGCACCACAACTTTTCCAATTTTCATCAAAAAAAATTACCAGTCAATCATCTTTCTTTTTTTGGAGATATGTGCTATATTGCATGAAAATCCAAATTCTTTATATGGTTGAGCAAAATACTTACAATGAAGACAATATCCGTTCTCTTGATTGGAAAGAACACATTCGAATGCGTCCCGGAATGTATATCGGGAAACTTGGAGACGGTTCCTCGCCCGATGACGGTATTTATATCCTGTTAAAAGAAGTATTAGACAACTGTATTGACGAATTTGTCATGGGTGCCGGAAAATCTATCGAGGTAACCATAAAAGATAAAACAGTTGCCGTGCGCGATTACGGCCGAGGTATTCCCTTAGGTAAGGTGATCGACGTGGTTTCGAAAATGAATACGGGGGGTAAATACGATTCGTTAGCCTTCAAAAAATCAGTCGGATTGAATGGAGTTGGAACCAAGGCGGTGAATGCTTTGTCCAATTATTTTAGAGTAGAATCGGTTCGTGATGAGAAACAAAAAGCAGCAGAGTTTTCCGCGGGAAATTTGGTTTTGGAAGAGGATATTATCGAAACTACCAAACGAAAAGGAACCAAAGTCACTTTTATTCCCGATGAAGCTATTTTTAAAAACTATAAATTCAGAAATGAGTATATAGTCAAAATGCTTAAAAATTATTGTTACCTAAATACTGGTTTGACCATAATTTTTAATGGCGAAAAATATTTTTCTGAAAATGGATTGAAAGATTTATTAGACGAAAATATTGCCGAAGAAGATATGGTATATCCTATTATTCATCTTAAAGGAGATGATATCGAGGTGGCCATTACACACAGTAAATCGCAATACAGCGAGGAATATCATTCTTTTGTAAACGGTCAAAACACCACGCAAGGAGGTACGCATTTAGTGGCTTTTAGAGAAGCGGTGGTCAAAACCATTCGTGAGTTTTACAACAAAACCTTTGAACCTTCTGATATTCGAAAATCGATTGTAAGTGCGGTAAGTATTAAGGTGATGGAGCCTGTTTTTGAATCCCAAACTAAAACAAAATTGGGGTCAACCGATATGGGTTCTGACCCAGGAATGGCATCGGTGAGAACGTTTGTGAACGATTTTGTAAAAAATAAACTAGACAATTTTTTACATAAAAATCCAGAATCGGCTGATTTGTTGCTTCGAAAAATTCTGCAAGCCGAACGCGAGCGAAAAGAATTATCAGGTATTCGGAAATTAGCGAAAGACCGCGCCAAAAAAGCCAGTTTACACAATAAAAAATTAAGAGACTGTCGGGTGCATTTGGCAGATATTAAGAATCCAAGATATTTAGAAAGTACGTTGTTTATCACCGAGGGAGATTCGGCTTCGGGGTCGATCACCAAATCACGTGATGTGAATACGCAAGCGGTTTTTAGTTTGCGTGGAAAGCCTTTAAATTCTTACGGAATGAGTAAGAAGATTGTGTATGAAAATGAAGAATTCAATTTGTTGCAAGCAGCTTTGAATATCGAGGAAGATATGGGTGACTTGCGATACAATAATATTGTAATTGCAACCGATGCCGATGTCGATGGAATGCACATTCGCTTGTTGTTGATTACTTTTTTCTTGCAATTTTTTCCAGAATTAATCAAAGAAGGGCATTTGTATATTTTGCAAACACCACTTTTTAGAGTTCGAAACAAGAAAGAAACCATTTACTGCTATTCTGATGAAGAACGAAAAGTAGCCATCGAGAAATTGAAACCCAAACCCGAAATCACTCGATTTAAAGGATTGGGAGAGATTTCGCCAGATGAGTTTAAAAATTTCATTGGAGAAACCATCCGATTGGATCCTATTATGATGGATAAAAACACCTCTATCGAGCAATTATTGTCGTTTTATATGGGAAAAAACACCCCAGACCGACAAGAGTTTATCATCAAAAACTTGAAGGTAGATTTGGATGTGATGGAGAAAAATTAATTTTTTAGTATGAATAAGAAAACCATAGTCCTAATATTTGTTGCGTTTATCATAAGTTTCGGTACCACATTTTTTATCATCAAAAGCAACGATCATAAAGAATGTTTGATGTCGACCAAAAAAGTAAAAGGCGATAACGGAATTTGGGTAACTACCGAAGAACATATTTGCAAAGAAAAGTATTCTTTTTAATTGTGGTGCTTTGTTATAATCTATGTAGGATCATACTACATCTTTGAAACAAAGATTTACAATTTTCAAAAAGCTCAAATTGGTTTAAGATTTTTACCCAATGGGTTACTGTAGTATGGTTGTCCGTATCTCATGCCAAGAGGCTGAATATTGAGTATAAATCTTGCATCTTCGCCGCTTTGCGAGTCAAATTTAGCGCAGAAACGCAAAGAACTGAAAGGATTAAGTTTGTAAGTAACTTTCAAACAATTAATGCTTTTTATGAAATGGTAACAGTCGCGGATAGTTATATATACAACATTTTAAAATTGTGTTGTTCTCAATTTTTTTAAAACAAAACAAAATCAAATGCTGTTCGAAACCCTTAACGACCGCCAAATTGAAGCTGTAAAAGCAGAACAAAAACGTATCTTAGTTTTGGCAGGAGCTGGGTCAGG
>JBOFUD010000068.1:0-8129 GCA_051652385.1 Flavobacterium sp. | reverse complement strand
TGGTAAGTTCCTGTTTTCTGTTATTTGAACGATGTGATAAAAACTATTTTGTATGAACAAAACCGCCCTAATCACCGGTGCCACTAGCGGTATCGGAAAAGCTACCGCCACACTTTTGGCTCAAAATAATTTTCGAATTGTACTTTGCGGTCGAAGAACAGAACGGCTGGAAGCTTTGAAAAAACAATTGGAAAACTACACGCAAGTACATACGTTGTGTTTTGATGTCAGCGATAGAAAAGCTGTTTTTAAAAGCATTGCCTCATTGCCAGACGCCTTTTCTGATATAGATATTTTAGTGAACAATGCCGGAAATGCGCATGGATTAGATTCTATTCAAAACGGGAATCTCGACGATTGGGACGCCATGATCGATAGCAATGTAAAAGGGTTGCTGTACGTTTCCAAAGCCATAATTCCAAAAATGATTGCTAAACAATCGGGTCATATCATCAATATTGGTTCGATTGCTGGTAAAGAAGTGTATCCAAATGGTAATGTGTATTGCGCATCAAAATATGCCGTTGATGCTTTAAATCAAAGCATGCGCATGGATTTAAATCCCTACGGAATTCGTGTGGGAGGCATTCACCCTGGCATGGTTGAAACCGAGTTTAGCGAAGTTCGTTTTAAAGGCGATACCGAACGTGCTGTCAATGTTTACAAAGGACTAACCCCTTTACAACCTGAAGACATTGCTGATATCATTCTTTTTGTTGTAACACGACCGTATCACGTGAATATTGCCGACTTGATTGTGTATCCTACCGCGCAAGCTTCGCCAACGATTGTGAAAAGAGTGTAGTTTAGTGTCCTAAAAACAATTTCCTAGTCAAACCAAATTTTTCAGGGTATTTTGACTAGGATTTTTTCTATACCATTGAAAAAGTGTACATTTAGATCCTGTAGTTTAAATGCTTTTGCCCTCATGATTAATAAACGCTTGCTTATCAAAAATCTTTTGGCTCATAATGATGAGAGCAGCTTTTATGATAAAAAACGACAATTGAATCTTCATTCCCGCGAAGGGAAAGGCAAATTTTTGAAACACATTTGTGCATTATCCAACTCCAATCCCACCAATAATTCGTACATAGTGGTTGGGGTAGAAGACCAAGAAAACACGATCGTTGGCGATGATTTTTTTGATGATAGCCGGATTCAGAATTTAGTGAATGCTTTTCTTGATAATCCACCACAAATTCAGTACGAAAACATTCCTTTTCCCAATTTACCCAAAGACAAGGTTATTGGTTTGGTAACTATAAAACCCAATTCTAAAACCTCCTATTTCAAAAAAGGGATTCACACCATTGTAGCAGGTGCGGTTTATATTCGGAGAGGAAGCAACACGCTTGCGGCAGAGGGTCAAATAGAGCGTAATTATCAAAATACGGAAACGGTCATCGCTATCGAAAATAATTCTCGCAACAGCATTGCCGATACGCTCGACGGTGTGATCGATTTCATGAATTTTCGTCATAAAGATATGTCTCCAAAGTACAAAGTTTTTAAGGAATTAATTGTCATTTGTTGGGCGGGGATAGGTAAAAATTACAAAGGTAAAATCTATTTATCACGAGTTGATATTGAGCTAATAAATGAACAAATTAAGCTCTTCTATTCGGCTCAGGATGTGGTAGAAATTACTTTTGATGAGGATACTTTCACGATTGTTGAATATGTGCCTTTGGGGCTCAATGATAAAACGAGTTTCTATCCGTTGGAACAACAAACCATTCATTTTCATGATAATGGCTATTATAACATCGACCGTAAATTTTTGTTTGAGCCACCAAAGTTCAATTCTAAAATGTTACATCATATCTACAATGCCAACATAACGTTGCTTTACAAACTTCAAAAAGGACAGCTACTGAGCTCCAGTGAACAAAAGGATCTTGAGCACCTTCCCTCTACTCTTATGATTTGCTATCTGAACGGCTTTCAAGAATCCAAACAAAAGCTCATTGATGCTAAGTCGTTTCTTAAACCCTTCCCACAAGTATATTTGTCTTTTAAGGAAGCACTTCGAATTTTAAGAAAGATGAAATATGATAAAAAAGTCTAGAATACAGCAATTTTAAAAAAAAAACAGCTACCCTTGAAATCACGTCTTGTTTTCTTACCCTCCAAACGGTGCGATTCCCTTTTTGGTTTAAGTGGTGTTTTGTCCCCATTTCTTAAGACTTACTATTTGTTTTAATTGTGTTTTTTATCTATTATATGGTTATTTAAATGAATATTTTGTCAAATAAATTCAATTTTTGGTGCTTTTTATTAAATAATATAATTTTTATGTAAAAAATTATATTAGGGATATATTTTTCTATGTTTGTAATTTATTAACAGTTTTTTTTATTAAAACCAATTATGAATTCATCCCTTACCACTTCAGATGAATCTTTGATTCTCTCACAAATTGCTTCTGGCAATGAATGGGCGTACACTCAATTGGTGAGTAAATATTGGCAAAAAGTTGTTGTGCATGCCCTAAGTTTTGTAAAATCGTATCCCGTTGCTGAAGAATTAGCTCAGGATGTTTTTATTCAAATTTGGGAAAAAAGAGAAAAATTAGCACTTGTTCAAAGTTTTGACAACTATCTTTTTATTGTCAGTAGGAATTTGGTCATTTCTCATATTCGAAAAAAACTAGTAGAAACAAGTTCATTAAAAGAAGAAAAACTACACGAAATGTTTTTTAAACCCGATGATCAATATGAGTATCAGGAGTTAAATACAATCATCCTTGAAGGCGTAAATTTACTTATCGATCCCCGAAAAACAATTTTTATCATGAGTCGCATGGATGGTAAAGATGCGGATTTTATTAGTAGCGAATTAGGCCTGGCCAAAAGAACGATTAGATGGCATTTGCTTGAAGCACTCAATTTTTTAAGAATTCATATCAACAAACAATATGAATGGTGTTTTTGGGTACTTTTTACCGTAAAACAACTTTTTTAAGAATCTGTGAGGCCCTATAAAATGTAGGAATTGTAATTATTTCAAAAAAAATATATTTTTTCATTGCCACTTTCTTGACTTCTTCGCGTCTTTATTAAAGAAGGGGTATTAATTATCATAAAATGTCACCGATGTATCAAAAAGAAGAATTTAAAAAACTAATGCGTCAATACGTATCTGGAGAAATTTCTACCGATGGGAAAACGCGTTTGCTTGAAATGATAGATGATCCACAATATGCCAAAAATTTGGATGCTGTACTTCGTAAAAACTATTCCAAAATTGAGCTTGTTACCCCCGATGCTGATTCAACTTCTCGTTTTATTACTTCTTTAAAAGAAAAAATACATTCAGCAGCTGTTGAAGAAGAGGCTACATCAACGATCCCTTTTTATCATTGGAAAAAAATATTCGTTGCTGCAAGTGTCGTATTGGTTTTAGGAGTAGGGTTGTATAAGTACGTCCAAAAAACCGAATTACCAGCAGTGGTAACTGTTGAAAAAAACAACATTACACCGGGTTCAACAGGTGCGATCTTGACGTTGGCCGATGGTTCACAAATTGTATTAGACAGCGTAGTCAATGGCATTTTGGCCAATCAAAACCGTACGGTAGTATCCAAAAAAGATGGCGCTTTAGTTTACACCGGAGACAAAAACAGTACAGCTGTTATAAATAGGATGACCACTCCTAGGGGTAGGCAGTACCAATTGGTCTTAGCAGATGGAACAAAAGTTTGGTTAAACGCTTCCTCGTCTATAACTTTTCCTACCACCTTTATCCAGGACCAAAGAAAAGTTGCCATTACAGGCGAGGCCTACTTTGAAGTAGCTAAGGATAAAAAGCATCCTTTCGTTGTTACCGCAAACGGTTCGGAAGTGACCGTATTGGGGACGCATTTTAATATCAATAGTTATCGAGATGAAAAAAGTATCAAAACCACACTTTTGGAAGGCAGTGTACTGGTAAGTAAAAAGAATCAAAAGGTACTTTTACAACCCGGAGAGCAAGCAGAACTTAGCCGTGCTGGAGTACTGCAGGTAAACAAATTGGAAAATTTTGATGATGTGATGGCCTGGAGAAATGGCAATTTCCATTTTAGTAATGCTAGTCTTGAAAACGTTATGAATCAGTTAAGTAGGTGGTACGACGTGGATGTTGTTTTTGAAAAAGGACTGATTACTCGCAATTTTGATGGTGAAATCAGTCGAGACTTAAACTTAAATGACGTGTTGAAAATTCTAGAAACCAATAATATTCATTTTAAAATCGAAGGAAAAACGTTGAGGGTACTTCCCTAAAAAATATTGATTTTGGATCCAAAAAAAACCAGCACATGTTGGAAGCATTGCTGGCTTATTTTTCTTCTTGAAAAGAAAATTAAAATTGGGAAAACAAATCAATAACCAAGCAAGGAAATTTTATTATTAACCAAATTCATTACAAAAGTATGAAATTATTACCAAACCGCAAGTCAAGAAATTCTTGGCTTACCCCTAAATTTTGGAAAGTTATGAAGTTATCAACAGTATTGATAATTGCTTTTACCCTTCATGTTTCTGCCGCTGTATCTTCGCAAACCATTACCTTTTCAGGTAAAAAAATTTCAGCGAAGAAAGTGTTGAACGTCATTAAAGAACAGACCAACTATGTTTTCTTTTATGATGTAACCATTTTAAATCGTGTAGCCCCCGTTTCAATTGAAGTGAAAAATGCTTCTATTGAAAATGTTTTGCAAAAGGTTTTTAAAAATGCTCCTGTAAAATGGATTATACAAGGCAACATTATTTCTTTAGTGCCAAAAAGTGAAAGTAAAATAGTTCCCTCAAAATCCATTGACGTCGAAAAAAAGATCAAAGGAAAGGTAGTAAACGAAAAAGGGGAACCATTACCTGGCGTAAATATCCTAGCCAAAGGCACCAAAATTTCTACTCAAACCGATTTTGACGGATCATTTATTTTTTCGGTTCCAGATAATGTGACTGAATTGGTAGTGACCTACATTGGACTGCAAGATCAAATGGTTCGCATTGAAGGAGAAGAACCTCTTTTGGTTGTTTTAAAAGAAATTGGGCAACAAATGAACGAGGTAATTGTGGTAGGATATGGATCGCAAAACCGTCGATCAGTTACCACTTCTGTATCAAAATTGGACAAAAAAGTATTGGAAAACATTCCTTATTCCAACGTTACGCAAGCTCTGCAAGGAAACGTGAGTGGGGTTATTGTTCGCACCGCATCGGGACAACCTGGTAAAGCTTCGAATATTTTGGTTCGTGGTGGTACTTCGATAGACAATCCTGCAGGTGCCACTCCGCTATATATTGTTGATGGGGTCATTCGTTTGCAAATAGACGATATTAACCCAGCCGATATCGCTTCTTTACAAGTGCTAAAAGATGCTGCTTCAACCTCTATTTATGGAGCAAGGGGATCTAATGGGGTAATTATCATTACTACTTCTATTGGAAAACCGGGAAAAACAAAAATTTCTTACGGCTATTCTACTCAATTTAGTCAAGTGGCCAAAAAATATGATTTTCTTGGAGGAGAGGATTTTATTCGATTGTCAAGATTAGGCGTAAAAAATGCTGCCGATATTTTAGGTGGTTCTCGCCCCAATGCCAGAGACAATCAATTGGGCGGAGCCACTCCTTATGGTACAGGCAACAATCTGACCACGGGTACTCCCTTTGCTTCTTTGTTAAAATCGAGTTTAACTCCGGATGCCGTTGCCACATTGCAAGCCAAAGGATGGCAAGAAATGGTAGACCCATTAAACAATGCCAATATTATCATGTATAAAAGCACGAATTGGAACGATGTATTGTTTCAAAATGCGATTACACAAAATCATAATTTGAATTTTTCTGGTGGAAACGATCAAGCGTTATTCGACTTAAGTTTAGGTTATTTGAAAGGCGATGGAGTTACTATTTTTACCGGTTATGAGCGTTTTACATCCAAATTAAATGCTTCTTTCAAACTAGCAGACAATTTTACTATTGATGGTAAAATGTTGTATGCAAGGTCCAACAACAATCAAGTAGTTAGCAATAGTGTGGTATTTAATCGTTATTTAGGCAATGCACCTACCACGAAATATTTATTAGAAGATGGCACCTTGGCCCCTGGACAAAACAATATCAACGGAAATCCTTTGTACCAAATGGGCAAAGTAAAAGGGATCAATGAAAACGAAAAACTGCAGCTTTCCGTAGATGGTGATCTGCGAATTACCAAAGATTTGAATTTTGTGCCTTCGATGTCTTTGTATAGTGAAAACAATTCAGGTAATGTTTTTCAACAAGCTTTTTTAAGTGGAACAGGGGTATTGGATAATTCAAGAAATGCTTCTCAGTTCAATAATCGCTTCTTTCAAACACAATTCGAAGGGGTTTTTACTTATAAAAAAGAACTAGAGGCTATTGGTAATTTTGAGGCCAAACTAGGAGGCTCTAATTACAACCGAGAAATAAAAGCATTCAATGCCGCAGGTAAAGGCAGCGCATCAGATATAACCGAAACGTTAGATTCGTCCCCAATTCCGGTATCTGTATTTGCAAACAATAGCAAACTTATCATCAATGGTGTTTTTGGACGATTGAATTACGATTACAAAGGGAAGTATTTGTTTACAGGTTCCTTTCGTTATGATGGCGCTTCTAGTTTAGGACCAGATAATAAATTTGGATTTTTCCCGGGGGTTTCTGTAGGATGGAATGCGCATGAGGAAGGATTTTGGCAACATATTCCACAAATGGTTTCGTCTTTAAAACTACGCGGAAGTTACGGGGTTAATGGTAACCTTGGTACCCTTGGCGATTTTCAAGCGGGCGGATTGTATTCGGGCTCTACCAACGGTTTGGCCAATAATTATAACGGACAAGCTGCCATTGTAAACTCTCAAATTGCCAATCCGGGATTGAAATGGGAACAATCAAAAACCAATAATATTGGGTTTGATTTAGGTATTCACCAGGACAAAATTCGCTTAATTGGTGATTTTTACAACAAACTCACTACGAATTTGTTAACCAATTTAACCTTGCCTTCCAACAGCGGATTCTCTACTGTTTTGACCAATTTAGGAGCCTTAAGAAGTAAAGGATTCGAGATGGAACTAATGGCTTCTATTTACAACGATGAGGAATTAAAAATCAATGCTGGTTTTATTATTTCTCACAACGTAAATACCATCGAGAAATTACCTTTTAATGGTAATTTAAACAATAGAATTGGAGGAACTCAAGTTTGGGATGCTGGCAGTAATGCTTATGTGTATGTTGGTGGATTACAAGAAGGTCAAAAAATAGGTGATTTTTATGCTCATAAACAATTGTCTATTTTACCAACACAGGCAGCAGCAGATGCTTATAATGCTAGTTACAAAGATACTTATGTGTCTAAAACTGCCGCAACAGGAGGCAACCCGAATGGCATAAAACTCCCTGGAGACGCTATTTTTGAAGATGCAGATGGCAATAAAATAATAGACAGCAAAGACCGTAGGTTTATGGGCAACATGTTCCCAAAATATGTCGGGGGTTTCAATTTTGATGTGAGTTACAAAGGATTTTCTCTTGCGGTTAGAACCGATTACTCTTTAGGAGCCACGATTTACAACGAAGCTAGGGCCCGTTTTGTAGGGCAGTTTCAAGGGAATTACGGACTATTGGCCGAAAGTTTACAGTCTTGGCAAAAAGAAGGAGATATCACCAATGTTCCTCGCTACCGTTGGGCTGATCAAACCAATCAAAACAACCTTTTCCGTTCTGAAGCAGGTGGTGCGGCTTACAACAGCAACATGTTTCAAGGGAACAGTCGATATTACGAAAGCGGCGATTTCTTGTGTTTGAGAGAGGTTACGTTTGGGTTTACCGTTCCAAGTTCATTTTTACAAAAAATCAGACTTTCTTCCGCGAGATTGTATGTTACAGGAAGCAACCTGTTTTATTTCACCAACTATAGCGGATTGAGTCCAGAGGTACAAGGAATTGATGGTGGATCTAGTTTAGGTTTAAATTCTGCAGGAGCTAGCGGTACGTATCCTGTGCCAAGAAATATCATTTTTGGAATCAACATTAGTCTGTAATTTTAAAATCAATACCATGAAAAACAAACATATTCTATATATAATTTTAGTGGCAGGATTTACCTTT
>JBOFUD010000067.1:0-2083 GCA_051652385.1 Flavobacterium sp. | reverse complement strand
TTTTGAACTCTGAAAGGGGTATAATGGAAAAAGATTAAATTATTTTTTAGCATTATTAAGTAAGACTAACGGAATGGAAATCTTGTGCCGCAAACGATCAATAGTCGTGCCAAGTAACAGGTCTTTAAAGCCGGTATGTCCGTGGGTTCCCATAATTAGCAGGTCGAATTTGCCTTTGTTTACTAATTCTGGAATCACGTTGTTGGGTTTTCCAAATCCGAGTAAGGTATGAACTTGAAAGCCTTTTTGCTCAAACTTTTCTTTATATTCCAATAATAATTTCTCGTCAATTGTCGTTTCGTGATCGTCGGTTTGTTTGCCGTACAACAAGGCACCAACGGTTTCTACCACATGAATTAATGTATAGTGCGCTGTCGCTCCGCCCATGTTAAACGCATAATTAATAGCTGTGGCATCGGCAAAAGAAAAATCGACGGCAATGGCTATTTTTTTGGGTTGCTGAGCTTTGGTAGCCTCAAATTGTAACGCCATAGTATGTGGCGAATGGTTTTGGATCGCGATTTTGGTTGGGGTCAATAACGGGCGAATCACAATATAAAGCAACAAAATTAGAAACCCAATGGCCAAGGGTACCACCGTTACCCACAATACAATTGGGTTTTCAGCAGCCGCAAGCCAACCCTGAATTTCGTCATAAACCAATTTAGCGTTAAGCGAAACAATGATCAAAGCAATGGTCCAAGCCGCAATTTTGGTTAGGGTATTGATGTGAAAACCATTCATTTTGTTTTTGTCGCTCACAAAATGAATCAACGGAATAATCGCAAAACCCAATTGCAAACTCAAGATTACTTGACTCAAAATCAATAATTTTCCTGTCACACTTTCGCCATAAATCAAAATCACGATTACTGCTGGAACAATAGCGATAATTCGGGTAATAATGCGGCGCACCCACGGCTGAATGCGTAAATTCAAATAGCCTTCCATTACGATTTGTCCCGCCAAAGTCCCGGTAATGGTCGAACTTTGTCCTGCAGCAATTAAAGCAACCGCAAATAGGATCGAAGCCCATTGGGTACCGAGTAGGGGAGCCAAAAATCGATGCGCATCTTGAATCTCGGCCACTTCAAATAGTCCGTTTTTATAGAAAGTCGCTGCGGCCAAAATCAAGATCGCGGCATTCACAAAAAACGCCAAATTAAGCGCTATAGTCGAATCGATTAAGTTGTATTTTATCGCTTGACGAATCCCTTTTGGACTGCGGTCAAACTTTCGGGTTTGTACCAAAGACGAATGCAAGTACAAATTGTGCGGCATCACCGTAGCCCCAATAATTCCGATAGCAATGTAAAGCGCCGCCTCGTTAGGTAATGAAGGAATCAATCCCAGCACTACTTTATCCATTTCGGGTTGGGCAAAAAACATTTCAAAAACAAACGAAAACCCAATAATGGCTACCAAAACAATGATAAAAGCCTCCATTTTCCGAATCCCTTTGTTGATCAAAAACAGCAACAAAAAGGTGTCCAAAACCGTAATCAAAACCCCTTCAATCAGCGGAATATCAAACAATAAATTAATCCCAATGGCCATTCCCAGTACCTCGGCCAAATCGCAAGCCGCAATGGCAACTTCGGCCAAAAAATATAAAATATAATTAATAAACGGCGAATACGTTTCTCGCGACGCCTGCGCCAAATCCCGCTGCGTAGCAATACCCAAGCGCGCACTCAAACTCTGCAGCAACAGCGCCATCAGGTTACTCATCAACAACACCCAAAGCAAAGAATACCCAAACTGACTCCCGCCCGCAATATCCGTGGCCCAGTTGCCCGGATCCATATAGCCCACACTTACCAAATAGGCAGGCCCCAGAAAGGCAAGAATTTTTCTAAACTTCGATTTTTTATTTTGTGTAGCCACCGACTGGTTGACTTCTTCTAAGGATTGGCCCAAGGTATAGTGTTTTAAAACCCAAATGTATACAAAAAAAGTTTACGGTAAATATTTTTTTAGACTTGTCTAAATATAATGCTGCATTTCTCGTTTATTCTCGGCGGCAAAAAGTGTTAGCGTTCCAGAATATTTTTACAAAACAATCCTTCTCCAATTAATTGTA
>JBOFUD010000066.1:0-16021 GCA_051652385.1 Flavobacterium sp. | reverse complement strand
TCTCCTTCTTTGATAGTGATCGCCGCAACTCCGTTTACACGAGGTTTTGAATACTTCTCTAGGGATGTTTTTTTAACCTGGCCTTGTTTAGTGACCATAATTAAATTGTGACTATTAATATATTCTTTATCTTTTAGGTCTTGAGTACAAATAAATGCTTTCACTTTATCGTCACTTTCAATATTGACTAAATTTTGAATGGCTCGACCTTTGGCAGTTTTAGTTCCTTCAGGGATTTCATATACTCTCATCCAGAAACATTTTCCTTTTTGAGTAAAGAACATCATATATTGATGGTTGGTAGCAACAAACATGTGTTCTAAGAAATCTTGATCTCTTGTTCCTGCACTTTTTTGTCCTACTCCTCCTCTATTTTGAGTTTTGTATTCGCTAAGATTGGTTCTTTTGATGTAACCAGCGTGAGAAATGGTTACCACAACACTTTCATCTGCAATTAAATCCTCAATACTTACATCTCCGCCAGAATACTCGATTAAAGAGCGACGTTCATCACCATATTTATCTTTAATTTCGTTTAATTCTTCTTTGATCAAAGCGGTTCTTAGGTTAACATCGGCCAATAAAGCACGTAAATGGTCAATCAATTTCATGATTTCCTCATATTCTGCTCTCAATTTATCTTGTTCAAGACCTGTAAGTTGACGCAAACGCATCTCTACAATGGCACGCGCTTGAATGTCAGAAAGTTTAAATCGTTCGATTAACTTTTCTCTAGCTTGTTCTGTATTTTTTGAAGCTTTTATTAAGGCAATTACCTCGTCAATATTATCAGAAGCAATAATTAATCCTTCTAAGATATGGGCGCGCTCCTCAGCTTTTCTAAGTTCGTATTGTGTTCTTCTAATTACAACATCATGACGATGTTCAACAAAATAATGAATCAAATCTTTTAGATTCAACATTTGTGGACGTCCATTAACTAAGGCGATATTGTTGACACTAAATGAAGATTGTAATTGAGTGTACTTATACAGCGTGTTCAAAACTACGTTGGGTGTAGCATCACGCTTCAGGATATAAACGATACGCATACCATTTCTATCCGATTCATCACGAATATTGGCGATACCTTCTATTTTTTTATCGTTAACCAAATCCGCAGTACGTTTGATCATATCTGCTTTGTTAACTTGATAAGGAATTTCGGTTACAATAATAGACTCTCTTCCATCCACTTCTTCAAAACCTACTTTGGCACGCATTACAATACGACCTCTTCCTGTTTTAAAAGCTTCTCTTACTCCTTCATAACCATAAATAATTCCTCCAGTAGGGAAATCTGGCGCTTTAATATGTGTAATTAATTCGTCTATTTCAATGTCATTATTATCTATATAAGCTAATGTTCCGTTGATTACTTCGGTAAGGTTGTGCGGCGGCATGTTGGTTGCCATACCCACTGCAATTCCAGTAGCTCCATTAATTAATAAGGTAGGAACACGAGTAGGCATTACTTTTGGTTCGTATAAAGTATCGTCAAAGTTCAATTGAAAATCAACGGTTTCTTTTTCGATATCAGCCATAATTTCTTCCGAAATTTTACGCATTCTTGCCTCGGTATAACGCATGGCTGCAGGACTATCACCATCTACAGAACCAAAGTTACCTTGGCCGTCAACTAATAAATAGCGCATACTCCATTCTTGCGCCATACGCACCATAGCATCATACACAGAGGTATCTCCATGTGGGTGATACTTTCCTAAAACTTCACCGACAATTCTTGCAGATTTTTTATGGGCTTTATTTGAAAATACTCCTAAATCATACATACCGTAAAGTACTCTTCGATGTACGGGTTTTAGACCATCTCTAACATCTGGAAGCGCTCTGGATACAATAACAGACATCGAATAATCGATGTAAGCTGATTTCATTTCATCTTCTATGTTAATAGGAATTAACTTTTCTCCTTCAGACATAAGTTGTTATATTAAATAATTATATTAATTTCAAAACGTGCCAATATACAGCTTTCTGAACTTTTTTTAGCTATTTTACTCGTCTAATTTGTCTGATTTATTAACAATGAAAAAATAGCTAATGGTTAATAAAAATCACCAGAATTCACCTTTTTTTAATTATTTTTTTGTCTCTTAGCTGACAGTTGATTTTACTGGGAATGATTTTTGTTTATCCGTAGTAAATCATTAAATTTACCATTAATTAAATTAAACGATATGGACGATAATTTTTCACCTAGAGTTAAAGATGTGATTACTTACAGTAAGGAGGAGGCTATGCGCTTAGGTCACGACTTTATTGGTACAGAGCATCTCATGTTAGGTATTTTGAGAGATGGAAACGGAAAAGCGATCCATATTTTGAACAGTTTAGATGTTGATTTGGATCATTTACGTAGAAAAGTCGAAATTCTTAGCCCATCTAGCCCAGTAAGCCTTGAGGGTAATCTCGAGAAAAAGAACTTGCATTTAACTCGTCAAGCCGAAAGAGCGCTAAAAACAACCTTTTTGGAGGCAAAAGTGTTTGAAAGTACATTGATTAGTACCGCACATGTCTTGTTGTGTATTCTGAGAAATGAAAATGACCCAACAACCAAGCTAATGAATAGATTAAAAATTCATTATGATATTGCCAAAGAACAATACTTAAATATGACACCAAGCGATAATGAGTTTATTGAAAACCTGCCCAAAAACGAATCTTATAATGACGAATCAGGACAAGATGACAGTTTCAAGGAAGGTAATTTCAATAACCCTGCCAGTAAGTCAAATAAAAAATCTAAAACACCAGTTCTAGACAATTTTGGTAGAGATTTAACCGAAATGGCCGAAGAAGGAAAATTAGATCCTGTTGTTGGACGTGAAAAAGAAATCGAAAGGGTTTCTCAAATCTTAAGCCGCCGCAAGAAAAATAATCCGCTATTGATAGGTGAACCGGGAGTTGGTAAATCTGCTATTGCTGAGGGTTTGGCTTTGCGAATCATTCAAAAAAAAGTTTCTCGTATTCTTTTCAATAAAAGAGTAGTAACGCTTGATTTAGCTAGCCTAGTTGCCGGTACCAAATACAGAGGACAATTTGAAGAGCGGATGAAAGCGGTGATGAATGAATTGGAAAAAAATGACGACATCATCTTGTTTATTGATGAAATTCATACCATTGTTGGTGCCGGTGGTGCCACAGGGTCTTTAGACGCATCGAATATGTTCAAGCCTGCTTTAGCAAGGGGTGAGATTCAATGTATCGGGGCGACCACTTTAGATGAATACCGTCAATATATTGAGAAAGACGGCGCCCTAGAAAGACGTTTCCAAAAAGTAATTGTAGAGCCTACCTCCGTCGAGGAAACCATAACCATATTAAACAATATCAAAGATAAGTACGAGTCACATCATAACGTGACTTACTCAGATGAAGCCATTGAAGCTTGCGTAAAACTTACTGATCGGTACATGTCTGAACGCTTTTTACCAGATAAAGCGATTGATGCACTAGACGAAGCCGGATCCAGAGTTCATATCACCAATATCGAGGTTCCACAGCAAATTTTAGATTTAGAACGTCAGCTTGAGGAGGTTCGAGAACTAAAAAATTTAGTAGTCAAAAAACAAAAGTATGAAGAGGCTGCTAAATTGAGAGATGATGAAAAACGTATAGAAAAAGATCTGGCCATTGCTCAAGAACAATGGGAGGAAGATTCTAAAAATAACCGTATTAAGGTTACAGAAGACAATGTTGCCGATGTAGTCTCTATGATGACGGGAATTCCTGTAAATAGAATTGCTCAAACTGAAAGTAATAAGTTGGCTAAATTACCTGAACTTATTCAAAATAAGGTGATTGGGCAAAACGAGGCAGTTTTAAAAATCGCGCGCTCGATTCAAAGAAATAGAGCGGGTTTAAAAGATCCAAACAAACCCATTGGTTCCTTTATCTTTTTGGGTCAAACCGGAGTTGGAAAAACACAACTAGCCAAAGTACTTGCAAAAGAATTGTTCGATTCTGAAGATGCTTTAATTCGGATAGACATGAGCGAATACATGGAAAAATTTGCTATTTCTAGATTAGTTGGAGCACCTCCAGGTTATGTAGGCTATGAAGAAGGAGGGCAATTGACTGAGAAAGTGCGCAGAAAGCCCTATTGCGTGGTATTACTAGATGAAATTGAAAAAGCACATCCCGATGTATTTAATATGATGCTGCAAGTATTAGATGATGGATACTTAACCGATAGTTTAGGTCGTAAAATCGATTTTAAGAATACAATCATTATTATGACTTCTAATGTTGGTGCGCGTCAACTGAAAGATTTTGGCCAAGGTGTTGGTTTTGGTACTGCTGCCAAAGTAGCACAAGCAGAAGATCATTCCAAGAGTGTCATTGAAAATGCTTTGAAAAAAACTTTTGCTCCTGAATTTTTAAATAGAATTGATGATGTTGTGGTTTTCAATACATTAGAAAAATCAGATATTGATGTAATTATCGAAATTGAACTAAAGAAACTTTACGACAGAGTAAAAGATTTAGGATACACTTTAAATCTTTCGGATGCCGCCAAGTCTTACATCGCAGAAAAGGGATTTGACAAACAATTTGGCGCAAGACCACTAAAACGAGCCATTCAAAAATATGTAGAGGATGCGCTAGCCGAAGAGATAATCACGTCTAAAATTAATGTTGGTGACGAAATTTTCATGGATATTGAAGAAGGAGCCACTGAATTAATAGTCAATGTGAATAAATTCAAAGAAACTAATAATCAGTAGTTTATTTTTTTTGAAAATCATGCATAGCCCGTTGCGTTTTTATTTAAACTCAACGGGCTATTTATTTATTTTTAATTAACATTAATAGCAAACAAAAAGTTAATTTTGTTATTATTAAACAATTCCATTATGTTACAAAACAAATTAATTCTTGGTAGCGAGGAGTGGTGTACTTTTCCTGAACTTAATATTCCCACAATAAAAGCAAGAGTTGACTCGGGGGCAAAAACCTCTGCCTTACACGCCATAAATATTGCTCCATTTATAAAAAACGAAACCAATTGGGTTAAATTTGATATTAATCCCATTCAAAATAACAATAAAACGGTCATCCATTGCGAAGCTCCACTGGTAGACAAACGTATTGTAAAAAGTTCCAGTGGTTACAGGGAACAGCGGTATGTAATTCAATCCACATTAAAAATAGGAGAAGATACATGGGCCATCGAAATGACTTTAACCAATAGAGACTCAATGGGATTTCGTATGTTATTGGGCAGAGAAGCTATGAGTGGTCGTGTTTTGGTAGATCCTGAACAAAAATACTTATTAGGACAACCATCACAAGATAACCTGAAGGAGTTGTACAAAAATTCTGAAAAAGCAAGTTCAGGTTTGCGTATTGGGGTTTTAGCCAGCAATCCAGAATTGTACAGTAATAAAAGAATCATGGAAGCTGGCGAGATGCGAGGTCATGAAATGCATTTTTTAAATATCAAAGAATGCTACATGAAACTTGATGCAAAAACACCAGAAATTCATTATCGCGGTGGTAAAATTCTAAATCAATTTGATGCCATCATTCCGAGAATTCGTCCAAGTATTACTTTTTATGGCTGCGCATTAACACGACAATTCGAAGCGCTAAAAGTTTATTGCTTAAATTCTTCGACAGCGATTACACAATCAAGAGATAAACTTTTTTCTTTGCAACTTTTACTTAATAACGGGGTGGATATTCCTACGACTGGTTTTGCAAACTCACCTTTAGATACAGATGATCTTATCAAAATGGTTGGTGGATCACCATTAATTGTAAAACTTCTCGAGGGTACTCAAGGAAAAGGTGTTGTACTAGCGGAAACAAAAAAAGCTGCAGAAAGCGTAATTAACGCTTTTAAGAGTTTAAATGCCAATATTTTGGTCCAAGAATTTATAAAAGAAGCTAATGGAAAAGATATTCGTTGTTTTGTTATAGATGGCAAAGTAGTAGCTGCTATTCAAAGAGAGGCAATGCCCGGTGAATTTAGAGCTAATATTCACTTGGGCGGGACCGCATCTATCATTAAAATTACCAGTGAAGAAAAGAAAATAGCCATTAAAGCAGCTAAAGCTATGGATTTGAAGGTAGCAGGAGTCGACATCATCCGTTCATCAAAAGGTCCTTTATTGTTAGAAGTAAATTCATCTCCAGGTCTTGAAGGGATTGAGGGAGCCACCAACAAGGATATTGCCGGAGAAATGATCAAAGCTATCGAAAAAAATTTCAAAAGTAAGGTCGCTTTTTAACAAAAAAATAATAAGAAAGACAAGCATCTCCATCATCAAGGATCCCTATCCAAGGATGATGGAGATTTTTTTTCGACTTCACATTATTGAGATGCTTGTTACTTTTGCTTTAAAAAATTGTTGATTGCTCAAAAAATGATCTTAAAATTAGCACTCGAATTACAAATAAAATGCATTTTATGAAAATAAAATAAAATTTTCATGCTCATTTTTAACTGAATTAAATAGAAGACATAAGAATTCATATAACGCCAATGGGACTTGAGAAAACGCGAAAAATATCGTAAATTTGAGTAAATCAGACAATAGGTAATTAAATTTAAGAATCCTACAAAAATAAACCTAAATAACTATGGAAATTTTAACAAACAATAAATCCTTCGTAGAAGGAAATTGGAACACTGCAATTGATGTTTATGATTTTGTGGTAAAAAATATTACGCCATTTGAAGGTGATGCAAAATTTTTATCTGGGCCATCCACAAGAACTTCAAAATTATGGGAAGCTTGTAAAGTACAATTATTGAAAGAAAGAGCCAATAATGGTTGTTTAGCTATCGATACTGAAACTATTTCAAACATGACTGCTTTTGGTCCTGGCTATATAGACAAGGAAAATGAAACTATCGTAGGCTTACAAACTGATGTTTTACTTAAAAGAGCGATGAAGCCATTTGGTGGAATCAAATTAGTAGAATCAGCACTAAAAGAAAAAGGATTAACGGTTTCAGAACGTGTAGTTGATATTTTTAATTATGCAAAAGATCACAATCAAGCCGTTTTCGATGCTTATGATGCTGAAATTAAAGCTTTTCGCTCGAAACACGTTTTAACTGGTTTACCTGATAACTACGCCAGAGGAAGAATCATTGGCGATTTTAGACGCTTACCTTTGTATGGTGCTGATGCGTTAATTCAGGCTAAAAAAGCTGATTTTATCAATGTTTCTGGTGACATGACCGAGCATAAAGTGCGTTTGAGAGAAGAAATTACGAGTCAAATCAAAGCATTAGGAGATATGAAATTAATGGCACAATCTTATGGTGTCGATGTTTCAAAACCTGCAGTATCTGCTTATGAAGCGGTTCAATTTACCTATTTAGCGTACTTAAGTGCTGTCAAAGAGCAGGATGGTGCCGCTATGTCATTGGGTAATGTTTCTTCTTTTATTGATATTTATATAGAACGAGATTTAGCATCAGGTTTAATTACTGAAGAAGAAGCTCAAGAGTTTATTGACCAATTTGTTATGAAATTGCGTATTGTGCGTCATTTACGTCCAGGATCTTATGACGAAATCTTCGGTGGAGATCCAACATGGGTAACTGAAGCTATTGGAGGACAATTTCATGATGGAAGAACAAAAGTTACCAAAACATCTTTCCGTTTCCTTCAAACGCTTTATAACTTAGGAGCATCTCCAGAACCAAACTTAACGATACTTTGGTCTCAAAATTTGCCAAAAGGATTTAAAGATTTTTGTGCACAAGTTTCAATCGACACTTCTTCATTGCAATATGAAAATGATGATTTGATGAAATCAAACAGAGGATCTGATGATTATGGAATTGCATGTTGCGTATCGTACCAAAAAATTGGTAAAGCCATTCAACATTTTGGAGCACGTGCCAACTTGCCTAAAGCGCTTTTATTGTCATTGAATGGAGGTCGCGAAGAAGCTCATGGCGCTTTGGTAATCCATAACATTGCCGAAATGAAAGATGAAGTATTGGACTATGATACTGTTTTAGAATCATTCAAAAAAACAATGGCAGAAGTAGCAAGAGTGTATGCCAAATCAATGTACATCATTCACTACATGCATGATAAATACTATTACGAAAGAGCCCAAATGTCATTAATTGATAGTGACCCAGCTATTGATATTGCTTACGGGGCTGCAGGTATTTCAATCATTGCCGATTCATTGTCTGCTATTAAATATGCAAAAGTTAAACCAATTAGAAATGAACAAGGTCTAACCGTAGATTTCGAAATTGAAGGTGAATTTCCTAAGTTTGGTAATGATGATAATCGTGTTGATGACATTGCTATTGAAATTACACATATTTTTGCTGAAGAATTAAGAAAACATAAAACCTACAAAAACGCTACTCCTACCCTTTCATTGCTTACTATTACTTCAAATGTAATGTATGGTACGAATACTGGTGCTACACCAGACGGTAGAAAAGCGGGAGATGCCTTTGCTCCGGGTGCAAACCCAATGCACGGCAGAGATGTAAATGGTGCTATTGCTTCTTTAAACTCTGTGAGTAAATTAGATTATAATGATGCTCAAGATGGTATTTCGTACACATTCTCTATGGTTCCTAAATCTTTAGGAACAACAAAAGAAGAGCAGATCACCAATTTATCAACTACTTTAGATGCTTATTTCGGGAGAGAAGCGCACCATTTGAATGTGAATGTATTAAACAGAGAAACACTTATGGATGCTTACGAGCACCCAGAGAATTATCCTCAATTAACGATTCGTGTTTCTGGATACGCTGTAAACTTTGTTCGTTTATCAAAAGCACATCAATTGGAAGTGATTAGCAGAACCTTTCATGAAAGAATGTAATGAATATAAAATGTTAATGATGATTAATTAAATTTAGACCTGTTTAGACTACTTCCCTAAACAGGTTTTTTTCATAGTAAAACAACTCAAGCTTATGTATTTTCCAGAACAACCTAATCATGATGAAGCGTTAAACAATGTAGCCATTGATTTACTTCGTATACATTCCTTGGAAACTTTTGGCACCCATGATGGCCCCGGTATTCGCATGGTTGTGTTTGTTCAAGGATGTCAATTTCGTTGTTTGTATTGCCAAAATCCGGATACTTTAGATATTCATGGTGGAACATTAGTGTCTATTGATGAATTGATTACTAAAGCTAAAAATCAAAAACTTTTTTTTGCAGAAACTGGCGGAGTTACCGTTTCAGGGGGCGAGCCATTGCTACAACGAGCAAAACTAACTCCGTTTTTTAAAAAATTACATGCTATTGGAATCAATACTTGCTTGGATACCAATGGACGCGTTTTAGACGATCAAACGAAAGAATTATTGGCACAAACCGATATTCTATTGTTAGACGTAAAACACATTAACAATGATTGGCACAAAAAACTAACTGGTTTAAAAAATAAAACTACGCTAAAAGTGGCTCAGTACAGAGAAGAAACAGGAAAACCCATGTGGTTGCGTTATGTTTTGGTACCCGGATGGACTGATCAGGAAGAATATCTTCATGAATGGGGGCAGCATTTTACAGATTATAAAACAGTAGAAAAAGTAGAAATCATTCCTTTTCATCAAATGGGTAAACACAAATGGGACTTGCTAAATTTTGAATATGCTTTAGCAGATGTATGCTCACCCTCTGACGAAATGATTCAAAAAACACTTGCTATTTTTAATCAATATTTTAAAAATGTAATTGTAAGATAATTTACAATGCATCATTAATACGTATTTTAATAATGTTCAAAAATAAATATTTAATTGTAATTGCTGGAATGATCATGCAATTATCCATTGGTTCTATTTACGCCTATAGTAAATGGATAGATCCGCTAGCTACCGATTTAAACTGGAATGCTCACGATACTAAAACAGCTTTTAGCTTAGCGATTTGCTTTTTGGGGCTTACGGCTGCTTTTATGGGCAATTTTGCGCAAAAGGTTGGCCCAACTAAAGCGGGTGTAATCGGAGCCTTGTTTCTAGCATTTGGATTAATTGGAAGTAGCTTTGCTGTTACGATGGGTTCTATCGAGTTATTTTACCTCACTTTTGGTGTGCTGCAAGGAATTGGATTAGGTTTTGGTTATATAGTTCCTGTTTACACCGTTGTAAAATGGTTTCCTGAAAAACCTGGATTAGCCTCGGGTATCATTATCATGTCGTTTGCCCTAGGATCTTTACTAGCCTCATTTGTTATTAGTCCGTTATATCATTCTATCGGACTTTCGAATACATTTTTAGTTCTGGGAGTTGTGTATGGAGTTTGCATGTTGTTAAGTGCCTTGTATTTGGCAAATCCTAAAACAGAATATAAAACAATACATCAATCGGTTGTTTTAACTGCAAAAGATATTGTTACTGATAAGCGTTTTATCGCGCTTTGGCTCCTACTCTTTTTGAATGTTTGTGGTGGTATTGCAATTATTTCAAAAGCATCGATTCTAGGAGAAGAAATTGTAGGGATGTCTCCAACTGAATCAACCCTGTTTGTTGCTATAATTGGGCTGTTTAACGGTATTGGACGACTGTTTTGGTCTAGTATTTCAGATAAAATTGGTTGTTGGCTAACATTCATGATTTTTCTTGCTATAAACATGATTTGTTTTGCTTTGATTCCAATTGCATCGTCAAATGCTACCGCTTTTCAAATCATTACTTTTATTATCATTGCGGGATATGGAGCTGGATTTTCAACCATGCCTTCTTTTGTGAAATCAATTTATGGTGCCGAAAATTACGGTCAAGTTTTGGGGTACACCCTAACAGCTTGGTCGGCTGCAGCTTTTGTTGGACCGATTATTTTGGGTTTAACTTCTCAAATTACCATTTTCTATCTATTCGCACTTCTAATAGCAATTGCCCTCATAGTTGGCTTTTGGTTAAAAAAGTTGATTTAATCGTAGAATAAAAAAAGGATGCACTGTAAACATCGCATCCTTTTTTTTATTCTAAATCCCAACTCATATAGGGATGCTCACTCAGGTAGCCGTTGTAATAGCGTTGATCATTGGTTACTTCCTTTCCTAGCCAAGTTGGTTTTAAATACGATTCGGTTTCAGAAGACAATTCGATTTCGGCCATAATTAAACCTTCGTTTTCTCCATAAAAAACATCCACTTCAATTACATGTTTTCCCGATTGCACTTCGTACCGGGTTTTATCAATCGTTCCTTTTTCGCACAATTGCATTAATTGTTTTGCTTCTTCTACTGGAATTTCTTTTTCCCACTCAAAACGTGACAATCCACTATCATTGCCTTTTCCTTTGATGGTCAAGTACCCTTTTTCGCCTTTTATTCTTACCCGAACCGTACGTTCTGGATGTTTACTAATATACCCCTGCGCGATTCTATTTTGAGTAAAGGCCTGCTGTATAAATTCGGTTGATGTTACCAGAAATTTTCTTTCGATTTCAATCATTTTTATAGTATTACTTATGAAAAAATAGCTTTGTCAAAATGCCATTCTGAACTTTTTCTGTACCAAAGTTGTCCCTTTTCAACTGCCAAAGGACAATCAAAATTATTGGTATACAAAGCTCCTGTTCCTAAACCTTGAGGCATTTTTGAATTTTGTAAGTACGTCCATTGTGCAATCGCATTCAAACCGATATTACTTTCTAATGCCGAAGTAATCCACCAACCTATATTGTATTTTTCGGCCAATGTAATCCATTCTTGGGTTCCTCTAAAACCACCCACAAAACTAGGCTTCAAGATAATGTATTGCGGTTGGATATTTTGTAACAATTGCTCTTTATCTGCTATCGAAAAAACACCAATTAGTTCTTCGTCTAAGGCAATAGGAAACGGAGTAGTTTTACACAGCTCTGCCATAGTGACAGTATTGCTTTTTGCTATTGGCTGCTCGATACTATGTAACTGAAAATTTGCTAATTGATTTAATTTACATAAAGCTTCATCTAAAGTAAAAGCACCATTAGCGTCTACCCTAATTTCTATTTGATCTTCAGAAAAATGAGAGCGTATATAAGCCAATAAAGCCAATTCCTTTTCAAAATCGATGGCTCCTATTTTTAGTTTTATACAAGAGAAACCTTGGACGATTTTCTCTTCGATTTGGGTTTTCATAAACGAAGGTTCTCCCATCCAAACGAGTCCGTTGATTACAATAGATCGTGATTCCTTTGTAAAATCGGATGGAAAAAGCAAGAATGGGTTTTCACTTTTAAGCGACAAAAAAGCCATTTCGATCCCAAATTGAATGGAAGGAAATTCCATTAAAGCTTCCCACAAATCGTATTCTCCTAAAGCAATATTCTCACAAACCCATTGCAGTTTGGCTTCATAATCGGGACGGTCGTCGGCACTCAAACCGCGAAGAATTCCGCACTCTCCTATTCCCCATCTATCATTTTCTTCTAAAACAATAAACCAGGTTTCTTTGGTAGTCATCACACCGCGAGACGTTCCTGAAGGTCGTTTAAAATCGAGTAAGTATTTATGATAGGTTGCTTTCAAAATGGTAGGTTTAATTATAAAGACTCAATACTCTCTCAAAATCATCAGATTTAATTCCCAATTTTTGAAAAGCAGCAAAATCTACTTTTGTTTTTTCTATCCAACTCAAACTGTCGGTAACATTTTGATTTTGGTGTTTTTTGTAAATCGGTTTGGCTGCTTTATAATTGTCATTTAATAAATAAGCGTGTGCTAAATTCAATTTTATCAATAATTCGGTGTCGTCTACCCGCTCTCCATCTTGCAAAAATTTGATGGCTTTGCCGTATTGTTTTGTTGCTAAATAACAACTTCCAATCGAATTAAAATCCTGCGCATTGGCTTTTCCGTCATTAATAATAGTTAACCATTTAGTAATGGCTTCACCGTGTTTACCTTGCTTTGACAACCTATTGGCTTGTTTTCGAAGCTCAGAATACGTTGTATTGGACACACTAGTTTCGCCAAAACAACTGTTTCCAAAGTCTTTGTACGCTTTGTTTCTTTCCTCAATGAGCAATTTTTGAAATTCGGAAAACGTATATTTAGTTTGAATTTTTTCTAAAACGCAAACACAAAAATCGTCAGGATTGGTCATTTTTTGTGCCAAGGTTGACGTTTTGCACTGCTCGATAATGGCTTTACGGTTGCTCACACTCCACCCGCGATTGAGTTTGTAATCGACCCAAGGCACGACTTCTAACACAATTTTTTGTTGCATGATCCAATTTTTGCTCTCGAAACCAAACCAAATAGCATTGAATTGCAAGCAGGTCGATTTTTCTATTGATAAGCGTTTTGCATCTTTACTCAAAGGAGTTTGTTGTATAAAACAAGCCTCATTGGTATTGCCTGATTTTTGATAGGTTGCTGCTGCTGTATTGGAAGAAAAAATAGCATAATTGCATTTGTCATCGCCTGAAATCTTTGACAATACGAAAAGTGCTCCTGCAGAACCTTGACTAATTCCCGTAGGATCTGGAATTGCTTTGAGTACCGATACCAAACTACTAGCCATTTGTTGGTTTTCGTCTAATAAAGTGATGCGGTACACCACTTCGGTGGTTCCGACGGGCAAGTCGTCTGTTTTGATGATAATTCGATCTCTTGCAGAGACAATTATCTCTTTGGAAGTAGCTCTTTCTTTGTCCCAATAGCCTGTTTTTTGGGCCTGTAGCGATGGGGAACAACAAAATACTGCAAAAAGTAAAAGGAATATTTTTTTAATCATAAATTAAAATAAAAAAAGCTTGATGGTTAGTACTCGACCCTAGCCCTGATGGGAACGGCATCCTTTACTGCCGGGGTTCGGCAGTAAAGATATAGTGGACAGCAGGAATAGCTCCTAACTATAACTATATCAAATCAACTATAATGCTATCGATTCGCCAATGGATAAAAGCATTAGATCTTTTCCTTGGTCGAAAAATTTCTTGATGGCTTGTTCGTGATTAATTTCGATGAAACCAAAAGTATCAAAATGACAGCCTAAAATTTTATCGCACGCAACAAAATCAGCCGCCAAAATAGCATCTTCGATATCCATTGTAAAACAGTCGCCAATTGGAAAAATGGCCAAATCTAATTTGGTACGCATCGGAATTAATTTCATATCCATCGTAAGCGCGGTATCGCCGGCAATGTAGATGTTTTTGTGCTCACCTTCTATTACAAATCCGCCGGGATTTCCTCCGTAGGTTCCGTCTGGAAAAGCACTTGAATGAACAGCAGTAACATATTTAACTTTACCAAAATCGAACGTCCAGCTTCCTCCATGATTCATGGGGTGAAAATTTAGTTCCTTGGCACCGTAATAATTGGCAATTTCCCAATTGGATACAATGACGGCGTTGGTGCGTTTGGCAATTGCCTCTACGTCTTGAACGTGGTCAAAATGAGCATGAGTAATTAAAATATAATCCGCTTTTAATTCATTGATATTAATGTGGCTGGCTTTTGGGTTCCCTGTAATAAATGGATCTACCAAAATGTGTTTTCCTGCCACTTCAATTCCGATACAAGCGTGTCCGTAAAATGTGATTTTCATGATTTAATAATTAAAAGATTGAAAAATTGTAAGATTAAAAGATTGAAAAACTAAAAAATTAAAAAATTGAAAAGGATGTCTTATCGGCCACCTAAAAATCCATTGACAATCATGTCTGAAAACAAATAAATCATGCATAATGAGAAAAGTACTGCAAGAAAGAACGTACTTAATGCTACTTTTTTCAATTCAGGATCTAAATCTCTTGGATTGCTGTTGCTCTTAACCGTTTGAAGGTGTTTTACTAATGGAATATAGGCTAACAGAAACAAGTATTGATCGATAGTGAAATTGTTGATCAAAGCAAAAACAGAAAACACCACCATGGCAGTACTTATTAAGAAATAATGGTACAGTTTGGCTTTTTTACTTCCCATTTGCACCACAAGCGTGTTTTTTCCTGCTTTTTTGTCTGAGGCTTCGTCTCGCATGTTGTTTAAGTTCAACACTGCCACGCTTAATAACCCGATACCAATGGCCGGTAAAAACAAATCAAAATCCATTTGTTTTGAGTATAAAAAATTGACTCCCAAGGTGCTTACCAATCCGAAAAATATAAACACAAATAAATCTCCATACCCACGATATCCATAAGCCGAGTTTCCAACGGTATATTTAATGGCAGAGGCAATGGCCAAGATACCAAGAACTAAATAAAACAGCGAATATCCAAAATTAGTATCTCCAAAAGCGATGTAAATTAAGATAATAGCTGATAAAAGCGTAAGTACCGAAGTAATGATTATTGCGCGCTTCATGGCGGGTGCAGAAATTACTCCACTTTGAATGGCGCGTTTGGGTCCAACCCTATCCTCGTTGTCAGTGCCTTTTACACCATCTCCATAATCGTTGGCAAAATTTGACAAAACTTGTAATCCCAAAGTAGTAAGTAAAGCAAAGCCTAAAATAGGCCAGTTGAATACTTCGGTTGGTGTTAATATGTTTTCGGTGGGATGCGCTAAGGCATACATACTCCCCACGATTATTCCCGATACGGATAATGGCAAAGTTCTTAATCGTGCGGCTTGAATCCAGTGTTTCATTTTTGTCTGTTAATTTGTTGAATCGGTATTTGTTGAATCGCTGATTCGTATACAATTTTATTGGTTAATCGAATAATTGCTAAGTCGTTTAAGATTGTTTAAATTGTATACGCTATTAAACAACGTTTAAACTTTAAAACAGTTCAACGATTAAACTATTTTAAACAACTTTAAACCTCTACGGCAACCATTTCTTTTCGAAATTAGGTTTGCGTTTTTCTAGGAATGCATTCCTACCTTCTTTAGCTTCTTCGGTCATGTAGGCCAAACGAGTCGCTTCGCCAGCAAAAACTTGTTGTCCTACCATACCGTCATCGGTTAGATTCATGGCAAATTTCAGCATTTTGATGGCCATTGGCGATTTTCCCAACACTTCTTGCGCCCACTGATAAGCGGTTTCTTCCAATTCATCGTGTGGAATTACAGCATTTACCATGCCCATTTCAAAGGCCTC
>JBOFUD010000065.1:0-6024 GCA_051652385.1 Flavobacterium sp. | reverse complement strand
TTTAAAATTGAAATATCATGAAAGATTTAAGTAATTATCGAAAAGCATACGAAAAAAGCGAATTATTAGAAACCGATATTCCAGAAGATCCAATTAATTTGTTTAATCGTTGGTTTCATGAAGTAGAAGATTTTGGTGGGGTCGAAGAAGTAAACGCCATGACCGTTTCGACCATTGGTTTGGATGGATTTCCAAAATCGAGAGTAGTATTATTGAAAAAGTTCAATGAAGAAGGATTTGTTTTTTACACCAATTATAATTCCCAAAAAGGGAAAGCTATAGCTGCGAATCCAAATATTTGTTTATCTTTTTTCTGGCCAAGTATGGAGCGTCAGATAATTATCAAAGGGAGGGCGGAAAAAACAGGGGAAGGGGTTTCAGATGGTTATTTTAATTCAAGACCTGATGGAAGTAAATTGGGAGCTATTGTTTCGAACCAGAGCGAAGTGATTCCGTCAAGAACTTTTTTGGAAGATAATTTAAAAGCCTTAGAAAATCAATTTCTGGGAAAAGAAATTCTAAGACCTGATTTTTGGGGAGGATACATAGTGGTTCCTTTTGAAGTTGAATTCTGGCAAGGGCGACCCAATCGATTGCATGATAGGATTCAGTATGTATTGCAGGAGGATTATTCTTGGAGTATCAATAGATTATCACCATAATGTAAAAAAATAGGTACATTTTATGAATTATAGTGTATTTCATCGATAATATTTGGTAGTTAAACGATAATGTTTGTATTTTTATAGTGTTGAAAATAAGAATATTATAAATATTTAAAGATTTTGCCCCACAATCTACTTTAAACTTAAACTACCAATTGTATGAAAACTAAACATTGCTTTTTCGCGTTGCTGTTTATTGGTCTTTTACTTTTTAGTTCTTGTTCTAATGAAACAGAGGAAGTTAATTTGCCTGAAACACAAACTAGTATTGTAGATAAATCGGTCTATGTATACAATACTACTGAAGTAGAAACGATGACTCTAATTAATGATTACAGAAAGTCAATTGGTCTAAACGCTTTGGAAAAATTAAATTTCATATCGCTTAAATCGGAGGGCCATGCTAATTACATGATTGCAAATAATGTAGTGAATCACAATGATTTCGTTGCTAGATCTAGTGAAATTATTCGTGTTCTTGGAGCCAAAAATGTATCAGAAAATATTGCTTATAACTACATAAGTCCCACAGGAGCCTTAGATGCTTGGTTAAAAAGTTCTAGCCATAAGGAAAATATAGTTGGTAATTTTACTCATTTTGGAATTTCCATCAAGCAAGATCCTCTAACTGGAAAAAAGTATTACGTAAATATTTTTGCAAGGATTTAATAGTTGCAATATTAATTGAAAAGAAAAGACTTCCGTGGAAGTCTTTTCTTTTGAATTAATATTTAACCTGCTATGCATTCTAGAGCGACATAACAATAAATTCGCTTCTTCTATTCATTTGATGTTCTTCTTCACTACACTTTGAGTTATTAGTCGGTTCACAACCACAATCGTTTACCAGTTGCGATTCGCCATAACCACGTCCAGATAACCTTGATTTGTCAATTCCTTTCGAAACTAACCAAGCTATGGTTGATTTTGCTCGTCTATCAGATAAAGCCATGTTGTACTTGGCGGTTTGTCTGCAGTCTGTATGAGAGCGGATGTCAATTTTCATTGTTGGGTTTTGAGTAAGTACATCATAGATTTTGGCTAGATCAATAGCGGCTTCTTTTCTAATATTCGATTTATCTAAATCAAAATAGATCATTTTGATTCCGAAGCATTTTCCTAAATCATCACCAAGAGTTACTTTACAAATTTCAGGTTCTAATGCTATATCTTGTTTTGTTACCCCGGTTGTGGTTGGAATATTTACTTTTACTTCATTTGTTTTGTATTCTTTTTTAAATGCTCTTACGCTATATTTTTTTCCACAATCAACCTCAAAATCATAATTTCCTGATGAATCAGAATATTTTTCACTTATGGAATTATACTGATGATCTAACAGTGTCACTGTGGCGCCGGAAATAATAGCTTTAGTTTCTAAATCAGTTATGATTCCTTTTAGTACTTGTTTACAGGCCGGTTTGAAATTGAATCTATAAATATCATCGGAACCCATACCGTTATCACGATTTGACGAGAAAAAGCCGTTGTTAGTTTGACTATCTCTGTAATACGCAAAATCGTCTTGTGGAGAATTTACCTCACCTCCATCATTTACCAATTCGCTGATGGTGCCATCCTTATTGATTTTTGCAGTAAAAATATCTAATCCACCCAAACCAGGTTGACCATCTGATGCAAAATAGAGTTGATTGTCTTTGGTAATAAACGGAAACGATTCTTTTCCTTCAGTATTTATTTCTTGACCCAAGTTAGTAACGGTTCCAAAATTCCCATTGGGTAAAATACTAACTTTGTATAAGTCTGATTGTCCAATTGTCCCTTGTCTATCCGATGCAAAGTACAAGGTTTGTTCGTCTGGACTGAGGGCAGGATGTGCCGTACTAAAATCATTGCTATTGAAGGGTAGTTCAGTAATGTTAGTCCAACGATTGTTTATCAATGTTGCTTTGTATATTTTAAGTAAAGTTATTTTATCTGTATTTTTACCTTTTTTTCCATCCAAAAAATTATTTCTAGTAAAGTACATAGTGTTTCCATCCTTAGTAAAAACAGGCGTTGCTTCATGAAACCTAGAATTAATATTGGCATCATATCGTAGGGGAGAACTTGGTACGAGGGCTCCATCTACGCCAGCAGCATACAAATTAGTAAAATGTTCCCCGGTCCAAGAATGTACACGTTGTCCTACGCCTCCTGTGTCGCGAGCAGAAGTAAAGATTAATTTATTGTCTACAATTGTACTTCCGTAATCAGAATATTTGGAATTGATTCCTGCATTTTCGATAGTGTAGCGCCCTTTATTACTTTTTATTTCAGACAGATAATTGGTGTTGTTTTTTAGTCGTTTGCCTCTGCTGTCGTTACTTGATTTGTTTTCAAACTTCTTTAATATTTGTTCAGCCTCTTTATCTTTACCAATAGCCTTCAATGATTGGGCAAATCTATAGTAATTTTCGGGCTCTAAATTTGGATTGATGTCGTACAATTGTTGGTACCATTGAGCAGCTTTCTCAAAATCGGAGTTGAAATAGAAGGCATTTCCTAGCTTTTCAAACATATCTGCTGATTGGTATCCGCTGTTTGCGAGTCTTTCATAAGTTTGTATGGCATCTATATAGGCATAATTATTATATTTTTTGTCAGCAGAAGCTACTTTCGCCTTTTGAGCATGTACCGTAAACGAAAAGATACCTAGGCACAAAATTTTGATGAGGGTAGTATTTTTCATAATTTATGTTTAGAAGAAACGTGGGGTGGTGATTTTACTATTATTTTTGAATATTTCATAGCGCAAGAATATTTCATGCGATCCTGAATTGTAGTTCTCTAAATTGGTGGTTTCTAGGTCGTAACCATACCCAACGTACATGCCATCGGTAATTTGAAATCCTACCATGGCACTTAATGCTGCACTCCAGCGGTAAGCAACTCCTACAACTACTTTTTCAATGAACATAAAATTAGCAGAAACATCAACCTGTAAGGGACTTCCTTCAACCATTTTGGTTAAAAACGCCGGTTTAAATTTCACATCATTTGACAGGTCGAAAACATAGCCTCCAATTAAGTAGTAATTAATTTTTTCTTTAAAAATTGCTATATCGTTATCGTCATATCGATTGGTTTGAATAAAATTGGGAACGGACAAACCAATATAAGCTTTGTCTGAGTGGTAGTACACACCTGCGCCAATATTGGGGTTGAAGACATTACGTAAATTTTGAAATTGTGGATCGCCTTGATCTGCCGGATTTAGCCTATTAACATCCAAATTGAACAAATTTGCGGTAGCTTTTAAACCAAACGATAATTTAAAATCAGCTGATGTTTGTATGGTATAGGACAGGTCTGCGGAAATGGTGTTCTCTCTTGTAGGGCCTATTTTGTCGTTAACAAACGAAACCCCTAGACCTAAATTGCTATTGTTAAGTGGTGTATTTATTGATACGGCATTCGTTATTGGTGCTCCATCTAAACCTACCCATTGTGTGCGATGTAATGCAAAAATACTCATGGCTCCTCGACTACCAGCGTATGCTGGATTGACGTTAATCGTATTGTACATGTACTGCGTGAACTGAGCGTCTTGTTGTCCATAACTCACGATTGCAAGTAGCATTGTAATGACAGAAACTATTTTTGTTTTCATAATGGCTATTTTTATATTAGCATTAGAATTCATTTCGAATTCAGTAGGTTTATTGGAGTATTGTAATACATTATACTTTTTTACTTCGTTTTATTTTGATAAATACAAGTATCCAGCTTTTTTATTCTCAATCGGGTTACCATTTAAGTCAAATGAAGTATAGTTTAATATATAATAATAGGTGCCAGTTGGTAATCCAGAGGATTGGCTAATAGTGGTTCTTCCTCGTGATACTCCATCAAAATAGTTTGTCGTGTTATTGTAATTTTTTGTATCAAAAACCAATACTCCCCATCGGTTGTAAATTTCGATGGTGTTTTCTGGATAACAAATGGTATCATCAATATTTTCTATTTTGAAGAATTCATTTAAACCATCACCATTGGGAGAAAAAGCATTGTTAATAGTTACAGCTCCACAACCCAAAACTTTACAGTCAAAATTAACCTCCAGCACTAACATGATACTGCGGGGGCAATTGCCACCAATTCTATATTCATAGTTGTATGTTTTAGAGGGTAATCCGAAGGTATTAAGCACGCTTCCATTCAAACCAGTTGCATTGTCAATAGCTACCCAAGTACCATCTGTAGGGACGCCTAGTGGTAATAATGAGTCTAAATCGAGTGGAGAAGTATCTGCATTACAAGCTACACTGTTAATGGTTACGGGCTCTATCCCTGAGATGTTGATCGTAATGGTCGCCGTACTACAATTGTTCGGATTTGCTACCTCGCAAACTTGGTAATCAAATTTGAAGATTCCCGCCTTGGCCTCGTCGGTTAGGGTAATATTCCCATTTTTATCGATAATGACAAACTGGCTTAGTGTAGTAAGTATCTCAAATTTTAAATCTTTAATTTGGGCGGGGGTTCCGTTAAGCAAATCATTAGTTAAGGCATTTCTTATTTCATTGGCTATAGAACATTGGGTAACATTAAAAGTATCATTAGTAGCTAATATATTGGCCAATAATTTACAGTTAATGCCAAAGTCCAGAGCCAAGTCTACGGTATTATTGGCTGTTAAAACAGCGGATTTTAGATCGCCATTAGTTGGTCCACAAACTTCAAAAGCAGTTGTTTTGGCAACGAGATTAATTTTTCCGGTGTTTGGCAATACTTTTACTAATCCGGTCGCTGCTATCGCAGAGGATTGAGCCTCTAAGTTTTGATCCATTTTTAGTTGCACCTTATAGTCACCGTATGCCCCTGCACTTGGTCTATTTCTCCAAAAACCTTGGATACCAATTATAACACTATCTGAATAGTTGTTTGGCCCTGTGATAAACAGGTTCGAAGATTTTGCATTTCCAAAACCGGCAGCATTTAATTCTCCAACATTTGAAGGACCTTTATAACTACCATCATTATTTAAATCAATCCATTCCCATTTGCTGTAGTCAAATGATCCATTGGCATCGGGGATATTTTTGGTGACTAGGTTGTCATTATTTGCATCAAACCATTCATCTTGAATACCATTACTATTTAAGTCATACCATACAAAATCACCAAGTACTAATAAATTGGATTGGTCATACCCAAAATTATGAGTTTGATATTTACAATTTGCTAAACTAACAAACAATAAACTTGAAGCAGTAGGATACAACTGATAGGCGCTATTTAAATTGGCATCTTGAACTTGAACTAAATAATCACCTGCAATCATTCCGGTAAAATTGTAATATCCTTGAGCGTTTGTGATTTTAATTTGTACAGGTCCAGGTGTACTTCCTTGCGG
>JBOFUD010000064.1:0-3610 GCA_051652385.1 Flavobacterium sp. | reverse complement strand
ATCACCACCATTGCCACCTTACTTTGGTACGGAGGAAATTTAGTCTTAGTAGACAAAACCTTGGATGGATCAGCATTTATCGTTTACCTAACATTGGCTTATAACATTCTAACTCCCGCCAAAGCAATTTCAAAAGCTTCATATTCTGTCAAAAATGGATTAGCAGCAGCTCAGCGCGTTTTTGAGGTTTTGGAAGTTGAAAATGAAATTACTTCAAAAGAAAATGCCATTAAAAAAACCACTTTTGAAGACAGAATAACCATACAAAACATCAACTTCAAATACGAAAAAGAGAATGTCCTTAAAAATTTCTCTTTGGAAGTAAAAAAAGGACAAACCGTAGCTTTGGTTGGCCAATCGGGTAGTGGAAAAAGCACCATAGCCAATTTGCTAACGCGCTTTTATGATGTAAGTGAAGGAACAATTGTTATCGATAATCACGACATCAAAGACTTAGAATTGCATTCATTAAGAGGTTTAATTGGTTTGGTCACTCAAGATAGTATTTTATTTAATGACACCATCAAAGCCAATATTGCTCTTGGCAAACTAGACGCCACGGATGAAGAAATTATCGATGCTTTAAAAATTGCCAATGCGTATGAATTTGTATCCACTTTACCAAAAGGAATTTACACGAACATTGGCGACAGTGGAAACAAACTTTCTGGCGGACAAAAACAACGGTTGTCGATAGCCAGAGCGGTACTAAAAAACCCTCCGATAATGATTCTTGACGAAGCCACTTCGGCATTGGATACCGAAAGCGAAAAATTTGTTCAAATAGCCTTAGAAAACATGATGCAAAACCGAACTTCCATCGTTATTGCGCACCGACTTTCAACCATTCAAAAAGCAGATGTGATTGTAGTGATGAAAAAAGGGAAAATCGTCGAACAAGGTACGCACGAAGAATTAATTCAATTAAATGGCACTTACAACAAATTAGTAAGCATGCAATCTCTTGAATAGTCGAATTAGATTTGTACCTTTAAATTAAATTTTTCCTTCAAAACACAAGAATGTACCTCGATAATCCTAAGCTAAAACTGCCCGAAAACCCTGAAACCATTGTTTGGAAATACTTAGACTTGTCTAAATTTTTAGATCTTTTACTATCTGAAAAATTATTCATGTCTCGATCCGACAAATTTGAAGACCAATACGAAGGCACTTTTAGTGAGCCTACTTATGAAGAAATAAAAAAACTATCTAAAGACAAGCCTGATTTCTTAAATTATTATAAATCACATAGAGAAAAGGTAGCGATAAGTAGTTGGCACATTAATGAGTACGAATCATTTGCAATGTGGCAAATTTTTACTCAAAACAGTGAAGGTTTAGCCATACAATCTACCATAGGTCGATTGCAAAAAGCGTTGATTCCTGAGAACAATTTTGATCAATATATTGGAGAGGTAAATTATATTGACTACAAAAAAGAATACATTCCTTTTGATGACTTGTTTTTTCCTTTTTTATACAAAAGAAAGAGTTTTCAATACGAAAGAGAGGTACGTATCATCAGCGATGTTACTCAAAACAAACTAAAACTGAATGACGGATTAAAAATTAATGTAGACGTCAACCAATTGATTGAAAAAATTTACATTCATCCCAAGTCTGAAAATTGGTACAAAAACCTTGTTATACAATTGGTTGCTCAATTAGGATATACTATTGAAATAGAAAAATCAGATTTAGAAAGCGAAATACTTATCTAACCGGACCGATTTACTAAAAACAAATTGGGACTTTATGCTAAATTGGAGCATACCGAATAACCTCCCACTGATTTGAATTCAGATCGATATAATTGTAATGAACTACATCTTTCTGATCAAACTGCCCATTTTTATTAGTATCCTCTATCGTTCTAAAATACAAGCGATTGCTGGATTCAATTAATTCCCAATCGATTAATTCTTCTAAATTGGCAGACATTTTGGTAAATTTCTTTCCACTACTTAAACTCAAATACAAAGTATTAATATCATTGGTATCTAGTTTTCCATCTTTATTGGTATCAGCATCCACCATGGTGTAAACCATAATTTGTTTCTGAATGCGATCGGAAACCGATTTTAAATAGGTAGCCGTTTCTATTAAAATAGGTTCTTTTGTCAAGGGACGAATAGAATCGGAATTGATTTTCTGGAATTTCAAATTTTGTAAAAAACCAGTAATTTCATTTTGCGAAACATTACTTATGGTAAAACTAACATCATTTACTGCCGATGAACCATATTTTGATTTCAACCCTTTTTCGTAAATTCTCAAATCACCCACTGGATGAATCAAATACTCGGTTCCTTCCATTTGAATGGGCAAATCGGCTATAGCGACCTTTGAGGAATCTCGTTTTGGTACAACCACAGTTTTTGGCGTAGTATCATAGATCACTTTAGGTTTTTCTGCTTCTTTTTGGCAACTTCCCAAAAGCAGCGCTCCAAAAGCCAAACCAACAATCATTTTATTTTTCATGCTAAACATTGTTTATTCAAAAGTAATCAATTCTAGTAAATCCAAACCCGTTATGTTTTGAATTCAATCCAAAATATAATGTTTTGGCTTAAAATCGGGCGTTTATCTTAATATTAAAAATGCGAGTGGTCATATAATTGGGAATACCATATTGAGTTTTGGTATACACATCACGAACCCAAGTATTGGTTATGGCATTTTGATTGTTAAAAATATTAAAAACCTCAACACCGATGGCTAATTCCTGAAAACTATTGGCCCATTTACCGTACGTTTTTGTACCATTTCTATCCACCAAAAGTTTAGAAAAACCAACATCGGCCCTACGATAATCCCTTAATCTACTTTGATACAAATACGGATCAGCATACGAAGGAGAACCGCCGGGTAAACCTGTATTGTAAACCAAATTGAGGTACAACTTCACACTAGGAATATTGGGCATATAATCTTGAAAAAGTAATCCAAACTTTAATCGTTGATCGGTTGGACGCGCAATAAAACCTTTATCATTGCTATTTTCTTCAGTTTGTAGGTACCCAAAACTTATCCATGATTCTGTACCGGGAACAAATTCACCATTCCATCGTACATCTATCCCTTTGGCATAAGCCACCGCATCGTTATTGGCTGCATACCGTATGCGAACATTATCAATGGTATAGGTATTTACATCGGTCATTGATTTATAATACAATTCCGTAACTAACTTAAACGGGCGATTCCACAACTTAAAACTGTAATCATTTCCCATAACCACGTGCACCGCTTGTTGCGCTTTTACATTAGGTTGCACCAAGCCGTCATTGTCTCTAAGCTCTCGGTACGACGGTGGCTGATGATAAAGCCCTCCTGATAATCGAAACAAAAGATTGGCATTCGAAGCTGGTTTGATGGTAAACTGAGCTCTTGGACTAATAGTTAATTGCTGATCTCCCGAAACAAATCCTCCTAGAACCTGCCAACTTTGCATCCGAGCTCCCAAATTATACCATACCACACTATTGCCAATATTCGATGTAAGACTCCACTGCAAGTAACCCGAAAACCTATTAATCGTATTGAAATTGATGGCACTAACATCTTGGTAGGGCGCCAAAGGCCCCTCGTAAACCGTATAAGGCTC
>JBOFUD010000063.1:0-1806 GCA_051652385.1 Flavobacterium sp. | reverse complement strand
AGTATCCTGTGCCTACTATTCAAAATAAATCTCAAGAACTAAAGGTTTATGTGGATCGAAAAAAAGCCCTATTCAGCACTTGGTATGAATTCTTTCCGAGATCCTCTTCGAATGAAAATGGAAAACACGGAACTTTTAAAGATTGTGAAAAATTACTGCCTAGAGTTGCAGCTATGGGGTTTGATACCTTGTATTTTCCTCCAATTCATCCGATAGGGGAAGTGAATAGAAAAGGGAAAAATAACGCAACGTATACCCAAGAAGGAGATGTTGGCTCTCCTTGGGGAATCGGATCTCAATTTGGGGGGCATAAAGCGACGCACCCCGAGCTCGGATCGATCGAAGATTTTAAAGAATTAGTAACCAAAGCGCAAAATCTCGGAATTGAGGTAGCCATGGATTATGCGTTGCAGGCTGCCCCGGACCATCCTTATGTAAATGATTTTCCGCAGTGGTTCAAATGGAGGCCCGACGGTACTGTACAATATGCTGAAAATCCGCCTAAAAAATACCAAGATATTCTTCCTATTTATTTTGAAAGCTCTGATTGGCAAAACCTTTGGAAGGAATTATTGGATGTTGCTTTATTTTGGATTGAAGAATGCAATATCAAAATATATCGCGTCGATAATCCGCATACAAAGCCCTTCTACTTCTGGGGATGGCTCATCGGAGAAATCAAGAAAAAACATCCCGATGTGCTTTTTTTAGCTGAAGCCTTTACCCGACCAACAATTATGAACCAATTGGCTAAACAAGGTTTTAGTCAATCCTACACTTATTTTACTTGGAGAAACACCAAGCAAGAATTACAAGAATATGTAACCGAGCTGACACAATCTTCTCAAAAAGAGTTTTATCGCCCTAATTTTTGGCCCAATACACCCGATATCAATCCCTTTGCTTTGCAGGGAGGAAATGAATCGGTTCATTTACAAAAATATTTTTTGGCTGCCACATTAAGTTCTAATGTGGGTATTTATGGACCTGTTTTTGAATACCAGGTTAGCACTCCAATGGCGCCGGGTAAGGAGGAATACTTAAATTCAGAAAAATATGAATGTTTGCTATGGGATTGGACCATTCAAAATAATTTAACCTACAGAATTTCGCAAATTAATGCCATTCGTAAAGCACAAGCCTCGTTGCAGCAAACCAATAATATTGTTTTTTGTGAAACCAATAATGACCAAGTTATGGCGTACTACAAATACGATGATGCCAAAGAAAACGAAACATTAATGATTGTAAATTTACATACCGAACAAACCGTTCAGGCCATGGTTCGTTTGCCGTATGACGTTATGGGATATCATGCTATTCGTGTTCATGATTTGATTACCGATGCTGTTTACTCGTGGGACAGTGAGTGGAATTTTATAGAATTGGAGGCTTGTTTACCTTTTCACCTCTTCAAAATTTTAAAATAGCCATAAAACTAGTAAAAATATTTTTTATGATGTAATGAAAGTCATAGAAACACAACGCCTTATAAATGAATCAAGTACAAGTACATTCCCTCTTTACCGATTTTGATATTGATTTATTCAAAGCAGGAAAGCATTTTCGTCTTTATGAAAAATTAGGGGCCCATTTCGTTGAAATAGCCGGTGTTTCTGGGGTGTATTTTGCCGTTTGGGCACCAACGGCTCAGTCGGTATCTGTGATTGGCGATTTTAATTATTGGATAGAAGACAACCATCAACTGCAGGTACGATGGGATGATTCTGGTATTTGGGAGGGTTTTATTCCAAATATCACAAAAGGAACTACTTATAAATATAAAATTTATTCCTCCAACAACGG
>JBOFUD010000062.1:0-4002 GCA_051652385.1 Flavobacterium sp. | reverse complement strand
CGCAAGTATAAATCCATGGCCGTATCAGCAGAGGCTCCTAATTTGGTACCAAACATTAAGTTGAATTGACGCACTTCAGTCCAATTACGAGAACCCGATTCTGGACAAGCAATTTCTAATTCTTCGATTAAAGCTTTTACGTCTTCCAAATCGCCATTGCCTAAAGAACGTCCCATTCTTTCTAGAATTTCTCTTTCTTTAGCCAAATATTCTACTACTCTTGTGTTGGTGGTTACAAATTCTTGCTCGTTAAAAGCATCCCCAAAACGACCCTTAGCTTTCTCGATTTCTTTTTTTGCCTTCAAATTTAATTTTTCGGCATAATCTTCAATTAAAACATCGGCGCGGTATCTTCTTTTGGAGTCCTTGTTATCAATCAACGGATCGTTAAAAGCATCTACGTGACCCGAAGCTTTCCAGGTGGTAGGATGCATCAAAATGGCAGCGTCAAGACCCACAATGTTCTCGTTCATTTGCACCATCGATTTCCACCAATATTCGCGTATGTTCTTTTTTAATTCCACTCCGTTTTGTGCATAATCATAAACTGCACTCAACCCATCGTATATTTCGCTCGACGGAAATATAAATCCGTACTCTTTTGCATGCGAAACTACATTCTTAAATAAATCTTCTTGTTTTGCCATAGTGATGCAAAAATATAAAAAGCGTTTTAAAAAAAAGAAAAAAGAGAAAGTTTGCTTCAAGGATTTGTTTATTTTTAACAATAAAACCCTGAGTAGATGATTAAAAACCTTATCGACTTGTTTTTTCCTCCAGTTTGTAGCGGATGTCAAGCGTTGTTGTGGACCAACGAAAAAGTTATTTGCACCAAGTGCAGGCATCATTTACCACAAACCTACCAGCATTTACAACAAGAAAACGAAGCCTATAAAAAGTTTTATGGCCGAATTCCCGTACTTCATGCCTCGGCCTTTTTGTATTATAACAAAAAGGGAATGGTTCAGGAGCTCATTCACAATTTGAAATACCGAGGACAGCAAGAAATAGGCACGCACTTAGGCCATTGGTATGCCCAAGACTTAAAAGACAGTGAGATTTTAAAGGAGGTCGACATTATTATTCCGGTGCCGCTTCATAAAAAAAGATGGCGCACTAGAGGCTACAATCAGGTCAGCACTTTTGCAGAAGCCCTGTCATCTGAACTGAATATTCCTATTCGAAACGATCTTTTGTTTAAAAAAATCAATGCCCAAACTCAAGCTAAAAAAAACTTACTGGGACGCATGTACGGAAGTCAAAAAATATTTGAGGTCGACTATACCCCATCGGACCATCACAAACATTACCTACTGCTCGATGATGTTTTGACCACTGGAGCGACCCTTGAAGCCTGTTCCAAGGCTATTTTAGCCATTCCTGGTGCGAAAATCAGTGTGGTATGTATGGCCATGGCACACTAGTAAACCATGTAATTACAACAAAACAGACTCTTAACAAAAAATCATTGATTTATCTGACCACACAAATAAAGACCGGCAGAAAAAAAGAAGAATTATAACAAAATTGTTTTTTAAAGTATAAAGTTAATTGTATAAATTTGAATAAATTTTAATCACTCTATAAATTACGATATCATGGCATTTGAATTACCTAAATTACCTTATGCATACGATGCATTAGAACCACATATTGATGCTAGAACAATGGAGATTCACCATTCCAAACATCATAATGCTTACACTACTAATCTGAATGCGGCTATTGCAGGAACAGATATGGAAGGCAAAACAATCGAGAATATTTTAATCAATCTAGATAAAACTAACGCTGCTGTTCGTAATAACGGAGGTGGTTTTTACAATCATAATTTGTTCTGGACCGTAATGACTCCAAACGGAGGCGGAAAACCAAGTGGCGCATTATTAGAGGCCATCGAAGCTTCTTTTGGTTCTTTTGAAGAATTTAAAGCCAAGTTTGCCAAGGCAGGCGCAACACAATTTGGTTCAGGATGGGCTTGGCTATGTGTACAAAAAGGCGGAAAATTAGACGTTTGCGGTACACCAAACCAAGACAATCCATTAATGCCAGGTGTAGGTTGTGGCGGAACTCCAATTTTAGGTATGGATGTTTGGGAACACGCGTATTACTTACACTACCAAAACAGAAGGCCTGATTATATTGAAGCTTTTTTCAACGTGATCAACTGGACGGAAGTAACTAAACGTTTTGTTTTAGAAAAATAAAAAATGATTCCTACTAAAAAGGCTGTCTAAAACTTGGTTTAAGACAGCCTTTTTTTATTTAATGATTGAGTATTAAAACCATCCTTTTTTGCCTATTTGATAGGTTTGATAAAATTCGTCATCTGATTTGGTCAAATAAATAATCCCTTCAATAAGCCCAATGATACTTCCAATACCACAAAAACCAAGTATCAATTGAATAATTCCTTCTTGTGTGTACCCGAGTACAAATTTATGGATTCCTAATCCACCGAATACAATGGCTAAAACACCAGCAATAATTTTTTTGTTTTCGGGTTGTGCTTTTGGATAAGGGGTATTCCAAGCTTCCTGTTTTATTTCATCCATGACGGTTACATTTTTTTATTGAATACCTTAATACATTGTACTTTTGTTAAAAAAGTTGCTTAATCATCATAGCCAGTACAATCAATTAGGGTACAATGCCTTAATTTTATCCACTATTACTTGTGCCAGTCGCTCATGGCTTTCAAATGTCCAGCCTGCCACATGAGGTGATAATATCACTTTGTTGCTTCGTAGTAAGTACGCAAAAGCTTCGGGAGTCGTTGCTTCCTGAAATAGTGTTTCAAACGATAATTTTTCATATTCAAGCACATCCAAACCAGCCCCTCTTATTTGTCCTGATTCCAATGCCGCTACCAAATCGGCTGTGACTACATTTTTCCCTCTTGAGGTATTAATTATCCAAAAAGGTTTGGCAAACGAAGCTATAAATTCAGCATTCACCATTTTGTCGGTTTCGGGCGTCCATGGCAGGTTTAAACTAATGATCTCTGCTTTTTGTTGGAATTCTACTAGGGACACTTGTCTAGCATTGGCATCCCCAACATTGGGTAAAATATCGTAACAAAGTACTTCCACATCAAACCCGCGAAGTTTTTTAGCGAAAGCCTTCCCCATGTTGCCGTAGCCAATAATTCCGACGGTTCTACCTTCTAATTCATACCCTCGATTGCTTTCTCGATTCCAATGTCCGTTTCTAATTTCGTCGTCTGCTTGCTTGAGGTTATTAAAAAGCGACAAGATCATCCCCAATGAATGCTCGGCAACTGCGTTTCGATTGCCTTCGGGAGCGGCGATAAGTGCGATGCTTTTAGACAACGCATACTCACAATCAATACTTTCTAGCCCAGCACCTACTCTGGCTATAAATTGCAAATTGGTGGCGCGATCCAAAAACTGCTTATCGATTTTAAAACGACTCCGAATTACGATGCCGTGGTAGTTTGCTATCCTCTCTTCTATTTCCTTTTTGGTGGAGCTAAAGTCGGCCTCATTACTAAAACCTGCTTGCTGCAATTGTTCCCAAAGCACAGGATGATTACTATCTATGTGAAGGATTTTGATTTCCATACGCTCAATTTTGAATCCTCAAATTTAGGAAAAAAAATACGGTTTAAGTTTTCTTTAAAACAGTACCTTTATAAAAAAGCGTATTTTTGTACCATCATTATTGTAGCGTTTTACAAAAAACAGTATTTGATTCTTAATAAATGACGGTTTTTACAACACTTTTTTGCTGTAAATGCTGTTTTTAGATTCTAAAACCACCACAAAAATATTTACCTGAAGCATCCATACGACGCTTTGAAAACCTATTGTACAAAGAAGAACAAACAATTAGTAACACTCTATGAAATTAACAAAAACATTCAAAGCCTTCTTTGGAAGTGGAAAAGCCGGAGGATTAGTACTCCTATTTGTAACCATACTCTCGCTAATCCTAGCCAATTCTAGTATACAAACCGAATACATCGCTTTTTGGAAAATG